>NZ_JBEOWF010000013.1:0-215869 GCF_040295925.1 Streptomyces sp. NPDC002588 | reverse complement strand
CAGTGCCGCCAGCCCGCCACCCGCCGGACGGAGTCCGGCACGCCGCCAGAGGCGGCCGACGAACACAGCCCGGACGGCTGGGAAGCCAACCACGCGGCCCTGGCACACCTGGCGGAACACCGGATCCCCTGAACACCCTGAACCGCGCACGGTGCTTCGTGTCACGGCGTGGTCGACGCGGCCTGCGGTGTACGGCCCTCCTCGCCCGTGTCGTCGTCGGGGGTGTCCGCGAAGGTGAGGTCCGCCGGCGTCAGGGGGGCGGCGGCGGGCAGGTGGGGCCGTGGACGTGCGGTGGGCGGGTCGGCGCCCATGCGCTCACAGGTGAGCGCGGAGACGAGGACGGCGTCGTCCACCGCAGTCGCGAGTTCGGCCGGGGTGGCCGCGGTGAGGGTCTGCGGGGTGTGCAGGCCGTGGCGGAGCAGGGCGCCGAGCAGCCCCGCGGTGAAGGCGTCGCCCGCCCCCACGGTGTCCACCACCGCGACCTTCCGGCCGGGCCGGCTGAGACGTCCCGCACGGGTGTGGAAGACGTGGGCGCCGGCCGCGCCGTCGGTGACGACGACGAGGAGCGCGCCGAGTTCCAGCCAGCGGGCGGCGATCCGCTCGATCGTGGTGTCCGGGTAGAGCCACTCGACGTCCTCGCGGCTGGCCTTGACGACGTGGGCGACGCCGATGCCGTGTTCGACGGCCTGTCTGCCGCGGGCCGGGTCGCCCAGCAGGGCGGGGCGGACGTTGGGGTCGTAGCTGATCAGCGCCGTACCGGCGGCCCGCAGCCGCTGGACGGCGGAGTGGATGTGCTCGCCGCCCGGCGGTGTCCAGGACGCGACCGAGCCGAAGTGCAGTACGGCGGTGCCGGACGGTACACGGGCGGTCTCCGCCGCTGTCCACTGCCAGTCCGCGGTGCCTTCCCGGTAGAAGTCGTAACTCGCCCGCCCCTCCGTGTCCATGGAGACCACGGCCAGCGTCGTCGGTTCGACGGCGGCCGGGGAGCAGGTCAGGTCGACGCCCTCGGCGGCGGCATGGGCGTGCAGCATCCGGCCGAAGGCGTTGCCGGCCAGCCGCGCCATGAGGGCGGTGCGGTGCCCCAGCCGGGCGAGGCCGACGGCGACGTTGAACGGGCTGCCGCCGGGCCGGGCGCGGTAGTCGCCGGGTGCGTCGAGCTGGACCATGTCTATCAGGGCTTCGCCGATCACGGTCACGGCCGGGGACCGCTGCCCCGTAGCCTGCGTCGTTTCAGTCATGTCGGGGTTCTCCGGCTGTGATCTCGCCGGATCCCCGCTCGATGAGCCGGGTCGGCACGGTGACGGTACGGGTGGGTGACTGGTCGCCGTCCAGCCTGCTGAAGAGCATCTCGGCCGCTGTCCTGCCCATCTGCTCGATGTCCTGGGCGATGACGGAGATCCCCGGGGTGAGGATGTCCGCCAGGGGGAAGTCGTCGAAGCCCATGTGGGCGACGGTGTTCTGCAGGCCGAGGGCGCGCAGTGCGCGGACGGCTCCTATGGTGACCAGGTTCTGGCTGGTGAAGAGTGCCGTGGGCGGGTCGGGCAGCGACAGGATCTGCTCGGTCGCGGCGATGGCGGCCTCCTCGCTCGCCCCTGTGTGGCGGACGATCTCGTCGTCGAACGGGATGTGCGCGAGTTCTAGGGCGTGCCGGTAGCCGTCGAACCGCTGGGCGGCGGTGGGGATGGAGGCACTGTCACCGAGGTAGGCGATCCGGCGGTGGCCGTTTTTCAGCAGGTGGTCGGTCGCGGTGATGGCGCCGCGCCGGTTGTCGGAGACGACGGCGTCCGCGTCGAGCAGGCCGGCCTCGCGGTCGACGAAGACCACGCAGGTGCCGGAGCGCTGCTCGCTGATCAGGTAGCTGTGGTCGCGCCCCGCCGGGACGATCACCAGCCCGTCCACCCGCCGGTCGACGAGCGCCCGGGCCAGCTCCCGTTCGCGGGCCGGATCCTCGTCCAGGCTGCCGATCAGCACCAGCACTCCGCGCTCCCGTGCCACGTTCTCGACGGTGCGGGTCAGGGCCGCCGAGAAGGGGTTCGCGGCGTCCTCGACGAGCATGCCGATGGTGGCCGTGCGGCCGTCACCGCGGCGCAGGCTGCTCGCGGTCAGGTTGGGCCGGTAGCCCAGTTGGTCGGCGGCCTCGCGCACTCTGGCGACGATCACCGGATCGACGGTGGGGACGCCGTTGACCACACGCGAAACCGTCTTGATCGCCACGCCTGCCAGCGCAGCCACCTCACGCATGGTGGGGCGGCTCCGGTGCGACGGTGGGGGCGGTTCGCCCTGAGTCATCGTTGTCTCCAAGTCGTTCAGCGTTACCGTCTCGTTGCGGATGCATGTCTACCAGCGCCTTGACGCGCTCGTCCATGGGGGCCCACTATCCCGTTCAGTCAACGTTGTCTCGGCGTCGGCCAGGACGGTTTCGAAAGGCTTCCGCATGAAGATCTCAAGAGTCCAGACCTCGACCGCCCTGCGGACTCGGCGCACCACGGCGGCGATCGGCGTCACCGTGTGCCTCACGGCCGCACTCGGCGCGTGCGGTTCGTCGAACGGGTCCTCCGGCGACTCCGCCTCCGGCGGCGGCAAGATCGGGGTGTCCCTCATCCTGAAGACGCTCACCAACCCGTACTTCGTGAGCATGCAGAAGGACGCCAAGAGCCAGGCGGCCAAGGACAACGTGAACCTCACCGTGGCGGCGGGCAGTTCGGACGGCGACACCCAGACCCAGATCACCGCGATCGACAACGCCGTCTCCCGCGGCGACAAGGGCATCCTGATCACCACCAACGGCGACGCGGTGAACGCCGCGCTGAACCGTGCCAAGCAGGCCGGCCTGTTCGTGATCGCCCTGGACACCGCGCCGAACCCGGCGAGCGTCGCCGACATCACCTACGCCACCGACAACGAGCAGGCGGGCAAGCTCGACGGCCAGTACGCCGCGGCCGCGCTGGACGGCAAGCCGGCGGTCATCGCCATGCTCGACCTGTTCAACAACCAGGTCGTCTCCGTCGACGTCAACCGCGACCACGGCTTCCTCGAGGGCATGGGCATCGACCCGGGCAGCAAGACGGAGAACGGCAAGGAGGCCAAGTCCGGCAAGTACACGGGCGGCAAGGGCGGCACGTACACCGTCGTCTGCCACCAGCCCACGCAGGGCGCCGTCGACGGCGGACGCACCGCGATGGAGAACTGTCTGTCCTCCAACCCGAACATCAACGTCGTCTACGCGATCAACGAGCCCGCCGCCGAGGGTGCGTACAACGCGCTGAAGGCCGCCGGCAAGGAGAAGAACGTGGCGATCTACGCGATCGACGGCAGCTGCTCGGGCCTGAAGAACGTCACCAGCGGCAAGTTCACCGCCGACGCCGTCCAGTACCCGGGCAAGATGGCCGCCCTGGGCGTCAGCTCGATCGCCAAGCTGGCCCGCGGCGGCAGCAAGCCCAGCGTGACCAACGGCAAGGCGTTCTACGACACCGGCACCGCCCTGGTCGCCGGCAAGGCCCTCGACGGGGTGACCGTCCAGTCGCCGACCCAGGCCGCTTCCGCCTGCTGGGGCAGCTGACCGAGGCCGTACCCGCGGTGCGCCGCCGATCCCCGAACCCGGCGGCGCACCGGGTCCCGCTCACCCGGCGGGAGCCCACCGCACTTCCGACGGCTCGGACCAACAGGACAGTAAAGGACGCCCTGTGACCACCCAAGCGGACAGCAAGTCCCCATCAGCGCCGGCCGAGGATTTCCTCAACCGGCCCGCCACCCCCGCCCAGCGCATCCACTCGGTGCTGCACCGTCAGCCCGCGCTCAGCCCGGCCATCGTGCTGGTCCTCGCCGCAGTGGTGTTCTCCCTCGTCAACGACCGCTTCTTCCAGCTGCAGAACCTCTCGCTGGTCACCCAGCAGGTCGCCGTGATCGGTTCGCTCGCCGTCGGCCAGACGGTGATCGTCCTCACCGCCGGCATCGACCTGTCGATCGGCGCGGTCATGGTCCTCGCCTCGCTGGTGATGACGAAGCTGTTCGCGGACAACCACGTGCCGGGCGTGCTGGCTCTCCTCGCCGGCGTGGCCGTGGCCATCGCCGCCCAGGCCGTCAACGGCCTGCTGGTGACGCGGGTCAAACTGCCCCCCTTCATCGTCACCCTCGGCACCCTCAGCATCTTCACGGCGATCACCCTCATCTACGCCAAGGGCCAGACCCTGCAACTGCAGCCGGGCAACCTCCTCATGTGGAGCGGAAACACCGTCGCCCTCGGGCAGCTGAACCTGACCACGGGCGTCCTCCTCATGATCGCCCTGTACGCGGTCGTCGGCTACGCGCTGCGCTACACCGCCTGGGGGCGCCACCTGTACGCGGTGGGCGACGATGCCGAAGCGGCCCGGCTGGCGGGCATATCCGTCAACCGGGTGCTGGTCAGCGCCTACATGGTGGCGGGCTTCACGGTCGCCGTGGCCGCCTGGATCCTCATCGGAAGGGTCGGCGGCGGTGACCCCAACAGCGGTCTCAACGCCAACCTTCAGTCCATCACCGCCGTGGTGATCGGCGGCACCAGTCTGTTCGGCGGGCGCGGTGTGGTCTTCGGCTCGCTGATCGGCGCGCTGATCGTCCAGGTCTTCGTCAACGGCCTCGCGCTGGCCGGCATCGACCCGAACTACCAAGTCCTCGCAGTCGGCGTCCTCGTGATCCTGGCTGTCTCCGTCGACCAGTGGATCCGGAGTGTGAAGTCGTGACGACCCCCACCGCAACCGCACCCGTCCTGCAGGCCAAGGGCCTGGTCAAGGTCTTCGGCAGGGTCGTCGGCCTGGCCGACGTCGACCTCACCCTCCACGCCGGCGAGGTCCTGGCGGTCATCGGCGACAACGGCGCCGGCAAGTCGACGCTGATCAAGTGCCTTTCCGGGGCACTCGTCCCGGACCGGGGCAGCATCCTCGTCAACGGCGAGGAGGTCCACTTCAAGGGGCCGCAGGACGCCCGTGACAACGGGATCGAGACGGTCTACCAGACCCTCGCCGTGGCCCCGGCCCTGGACATCGCCAGCAACCTCTTCCTCGCCCGCGAGATCCGGCGCAAGGGCGTGCTCGGCTCGGTGTTCCGGATGCTGGACACCGGCGAGATGCGGAAGCAGGCCGCCGACCACATGAAGCGGCTGGGCATCAGCACCCTGCAGAACATCAACCAGGCGGTGGAGACGCTCTCCGGAGGCCAGCGGCAGTCCGTGGCGGTGGCCCGGGCGGGCGCGTTCGGCGGCCGTGTGGTGATCCTCGACGAGCCGACCGCCGCCCTCGGCGTCCGGGAGACCGGCCAGGTGCTGAAGCTTGTCCGCGATCTGCGCGACCAGGGCCTCGGAGTCATTCTCATCAGCCACAACATGCCCAACGTCTTCGAGGTCGCCGACCGTATCCACATCCAGCGGCTCGGCGCCTGCGCGGGAGTCATCACCCCGCAGTCGCACTCGATGGAGGACGCGGTGGCCATCATGACGGGGGCGAAGAAGCTCGCCCCGGAAGCCGGCTGAGGGCCCGGGGTGGCCGCCGGGTACCGGATCACCGAGGGCCGTCTCGGCGGCGAACCCACCGTGTCCGTCTCCGCACCGGACGGGTCGGTGCACGCCGTCCTGGCCCTGCGCGGAGCGACCCTGCTGAGCTGGCGGACAAGGCGCGCAGCGGCGGCCGGCGCTCCGCTCACGGACCTGACGGACGGGTACCGCGACGAGGCGGAGCTGTTGGCGCAGGACGGTGTCCGGGCCGGGCTGATGGCGCCGTTCTGCAACCGGGTCGCCGACGGCCGCTACCGCTTCCGCGGGCGCGAGCACGATCTGCTGCCCGGCCGCCGCGGGGACCGCACGATCTACCACGGCTTCGCCCGCGAGGCCCCGTTCGAACTCGTCGGCTCCACCACGACGGCCGACTCGGCACGGCTGCTGCTGCGCACGACGGCCATCAGGCCGGGCCGGTATCCCGGCTACCCGTTCGCCATCGACGTGGAGGCGGAGTTCACCGTCGGCGGCCACGAGCTGGCGATCGAGGTACGCGCGGCGAACACGGGCGACGCCACCGCCCCCTACGCGGCCGGCTGGCATCCCTACTTCACCCTGTCGCGGCCCCTCGACGACCTGAGCCTGCACATCCCCGCCCGCACCCTGGTCCGCACCGACGCCGCCCTCCTCCCGCCGCCCGGCGATGCCGCCTTCCTCCCCCTCGACCGGTGCCCCGGCATGGACTTCCGGGTGCCGAGACCGCTGGGCGACGCCGTCATCGACGCCTGTTTCGCGGACCTGTCCCCCGGGCCCGACGGCCGCGCCGAGACGGTGCTCAGCGATCCGGCGACCGGTGAGGAGCTGCGGGTGTGGCAGTACGGCGGGTACATGCACGTCTTCACCGGAGACACCCTGGCGCGGGACCGGCGGGCCTCCATCGCTCTGGAACCCGTCGAGGCGATGACCGACGCCTTCAACCGGCCCGAGCACGCCGCCGCCCTGTCCCTGGAGCCGGGCGGCCGGCGCCGGTTCCGCTTCGGTGTCAGGTACGCGCCGGCGCCGGCGCACGTCGGGGAACACCGGGCGGCTCGGAATCCTTGAGAGTTCGGGCCCGAAGGGGCTCTTGCGCCGTCGGGGGACAATGGAAGGTGGTCCACTCCACCGGTGGCGCCATCCGAACCGTACGAGGAGGACGAGACATGGCGGAGCCCACGCCGCGTCGGAACGAACCGCGGCTACGCCCCGCGCCCCTGCTCTTCGAGCCGGCGGAGGCGGCCGGCGATCCGGAGCACTTCTTCGACCTGGAGTCGTTCGACGACCCGGGGGCGCTGCTGACGCGCGCGACGGAGCTGACGGTGGCGTTCCGGGCGGCCGCCGACCGGGCGGTGGAGTTCCAGGCCATGGCGGCCGCGCAGCTCGCCGATCCACGCCGGTTCGACCGGCTGACCCCCGCGGACATCGCCGAGCGGGCCGAGTGGACCGAGGACTACGCGAAGAAGATGATCGAGTTCGGCCGCGATCTGCTGCGGGGCGACGCGGAGGGCCGGGGGACCGCCGACCCCGTGTAGGGCGTGTTTCGCCCTGGACCCCTGACAGGCACCAGGCCCCCGGGGCTCTTCCACGCGGTGGCGCGCGGGCGCGGGGGCATATGCCAAGTGCGCGGGCACGATACCCGGTGCTTCCGTCCCCCGTGCCCTTTTTCCGCAACCCTCGGGAATCGTACGCTCACAGCCGGTAGACCTGTTCGGTATGAGCAGCGCATGTGTCACCGCGGACGGCGCCGTCTGGCTGGCCTCCGCCGGAACGTATCCGCGCAGCACCCTCGCCTTCTGGGACGAGCGGCCGCACGCCCCGGTCGTCCTGCCCTGCGGCTCCGTGTTCGACATCGTCAGCGCGCCCGGGATGTTCGGACGGCTCATGCTGGACCTGCTGTGGGGTGACGGGCCGGGCTCGGGGCCGGTGGCCGCCTTCCGGGGGCGGATGCTGCTGTTCGCCGCGCCCGGCACGGCCCAGCGGCTGCCCTCGCTGCTGGAGTGGGAGGCGTGGAGCGCCCACGGCCGGCCGGACGGCCGTACGGGATCCGTGCCGCCGCTGCTCTGCCACGGCACGGGGGACGCGGTCACCGTGCCCGCGCTCACCCCGGACCGGGACGGCGGATCCACCCGCTGGGTGGTCGCCCCGGACACCCGGCACCCCTGGCTCCCGGGCCCCGAGATCCTGCTCTGGGCGGCGGTGCGGGCGGGTCGCGCGGAGGCGTCGATATCGATTTTTCCCCCGGCCGACCAGGATGCTAAGGTCTACGACGTCAGCAGGCGCCGCTAGCTCAGTTGGTTAGAGCAGCTGACTCTTAATCAGCGGGTCCGGGGTTCGAGTCCCTGGCGGCGCACCGACAGCAAAGGCCTCTCGCAGAAGCGAGGGGCCTTTCGCACATCCCCGCGCACCCCGTATGCCCGCCCCCGCGCACCCCCTACTTCCGCGGGGCCGGTGGGGTGATCTGCACCGTCCACGCGCCCGAGGCCGTGCGGCTCACCGCCTCCACCCGCACCCCGTCGCCCGGCACCGTGAACGTCTCGCCGAGGGCGACGGGCGCGTCGGCGAGGGGCGGGTAGACGGAGGACTCCCAGCAGGCCTCGGTGTGCGGGTGGGCGTCGATCACCTCGACCGGGCCGCGGCCGGACTGGGCGTCGCCGCTGATGCGGTAGACGAGGATGCCGGAGCGGCAGGCGGCACGGTCGTTGCCGATCGGGCCGCGCGCCTCGAAGGCGAGCGCGCTGCCGGCGCCGGTGCGGACGACGGCGAGTTTGGTGCCGTGGCCCAGACCGAACGCCGGGGAGCCGGAGGCGCGGGTGACGGGTACGCCGGGACCGGCGCCGAGGGGCTCCAGGGTGAGCCGGGTCGGTCCCGGGCCCCGTACGCACACCACCTGGCGGGGGTCCAGCCAGCCCAGCTTCCACTTGTGCCAGGCGAAGAGGTCGGGGGCGAGGCCGAACTGGCTGCCCATCAGGTCCCAGTCGCCGACGTAGGTGTCCCAGTCGCCCTTGCCGTCGACCGGGCGGTGGTAGAGATCGGGCAGGTCGAAGACATGGCCGGTCTCGTGGGCGAGGACGAGCCGGTCCGGGGGGTGCTTCTCGAAGACGGTGACCACACGGCGGATGTCCGTGCCGTCGGCGCGCAGGGGCACGTCGAGGTTGACGACCTTGGTGGCGTCCGAGTCCACACCGGGCGCGTCCGGGTCGGCGACGAAGTAGACGATGTCGTAGCGGGAGAAGTCGACCCGGCCGTCGGCGGCGGCGAGCGCGTCACGCAGGTAGGCGGCGCGGCGGTCGGCGTTCCAGTCGCGCTGTATGCGGTAGGCGGTGGACGGCTTCGGCATCCGGATCCAGCGTTGCAGGGGATGCGCGCGCAGGGCGAACCTGCCGTAGGAGGCCCGCCGGAAGAAGCGGCTGGTCGTCGGGAAGTGGTCGGCGGCCAGTTCGGCGGGGGAGGCCATGGGGGCCGAGTCCGGGAAGGACAGGAAGACCATCACCGCGTCGAGGCCGCGGGTGGGCCGCGGGTAGGCGGTGTTCCAGGTGTCGAGGCCCTCGGAGTGGTGGGCGCCGGTGCGTGTCAGGGCGCAGGGCGCGGTGGAGAAGGGTTCGGCGACCGAGGGGCCGGCGGAGAGGGAGATCGCGGCGAGTGCCGACAGGGTGGTGCAGACGGCCGTGGTGCTGCGCAGTCGGGAGTGCGGGAACAGTCGCGGCAGCACTGCAGACCTCCGGGTGGCGGTTGACGGGGCACCGCCACCCAGCCTCCGGGAATTTGTCGTACTACGCCCTGTTTGTCTGCCCCAGAAGAGTGAGGCGAGAGAAAGCGGGCATCAATCCCGACACCCCCGGAATTCTCACGGAACGTCACAAGCGGTCGGGGGCCCGCAGAACCGGTCCACCTGCGGGCAGAAACGATCTGTCAGAAGGGTGGGTCGTTCCTGGACACTGGGCAGTGGCTGCGCAACTCCGGGGGCAGCATCTATGATCGGCACACTTTCCTGCCAGGACAGCGATCGAGTGCACTGCGGGAGCGAGCGGTGAGCGGAACGTCCGAAGGGCCGACGCCCGCGGCAGACCTCGACCGGTCCGCCGTCACAGAGAGTGATAGTCAGGCAGCTGCTTGTGCGGAAGGCCGGAAGGGGGCGAACCCCGCGGATCCCGTGGCCTACCGTTCCGTCTTCGCGGCGGCGCCCCTCGCCATGGCCCTCGTCGACCGCGAGGGCCTGGTCGTCGACGCCAACGAGGCGCTCGGCGAACTGCTCGGCGGCGCCGGTCCTTCCCTGGTCGGACGAGTCGCCGCCGATCTGCTGGACCTCGCGTCCGACGCCCGCACCTGGCACGCCTACCGCGAGGTGCTGCGCGGCCGGCAGGCGAAACTGCGCTGCACCCGGCGGCTGAAACACCCCGACGGCCGTACGCTCTGGGCGCAGGTCACCGTCTCCCCGCTGGACGACGACGCGCCCGGAGTCCTGCTGTCGGTCGCCGACATCAGCGCCCGGCACGACCTCCAGGCGCGGCTGCGGCACCTCCAGATGCACGACCCGGTGACCCGGCTGCCCAACCGCACCCTGTTCTTCGAGCGGGTGTCGGCCGCGCTGGAGGCCGAGGTCTACGAGCAGAGCGGAACCGGCCGGATCGGCCTGTGCTACCTCGACCTGGACGGCTTCAAGGCGGTCAACGACACCCTCGGTCACCGCGTCGGCGACCGGTTGCTCGCGGCCGTCGCCGAACGGCTGACCGAGTGCGCCAAGGAGGCCGGGCGCAACCGGCCGGGCGTGCCGCTGGTGGCCCGCCTCGGCGGGGACGAGTTCGCGCTGCTCGTGGAGGACTCCACCGGCACCGAACAGCTCGCGGACCTCGCCGAGTCGGTGCTGAAGGCGCTCCAGGCGCCGTTCGACCTGTCGGGGCAGCGGATGAACGTGTCCGCGTCCATCGGGGTCGTCGAGCGGCACGCGGCCGGGACCACCGCGACCGGTCTGATGCAGGCCGCCGACACCACGCTGTACTGGGCGAAGGTGGACGGCAAGGACCGCTGGACGCTGTTCGACCCGGAGCGCAACGCCCATCTGATGACCCGCCAGGCCCTCGCCTCCACCCTGCGGCCGGCCATCGAGCGCGGCGAGTTCCGCCTCGAGTACCAGCCGCTGGTCGGCATGTCGGACGGCCGGCTGCGCGGCGTCGAGGCGCTGGTGCGCTGGGACCACCCCCGGTTCGGCGCGCTGGCGCCGAATCGGTTCGTCGCACTGGCCGAGGAGGACGGCTCGATCGTCCCGCTCGGCCGGTGGATTCTGGCCACCGCCTGCCGCCAGGCCCGGCAGTGGCAGCTGGACAACCCGGACGACCCGCCGCTGTTCGTCAGCGTCAACGTGGCGGTCCGACAGGTGTGGGACTCCGACCTGGTGACGGACGTCGCCCAGATCCTCGCCGAGACCGGTCTGCCGCCGCGGCTGCTCCAGCTGGAGCTGACCGAGTCGGCCGTGATGGGCTCGGCGGGACGGCCGCTCCAGGCGCTGCAGGCGCTCAGCGACATGGGCGTGCACATCGCCATCGACGACTTCGGGACCGGCTACTCCAACCTCGCCTATCTGAGCCGGCTGCCGGTGTCGGTGCTGAAACTGGACGGGTCGTTCGTGCGCGGCTTCCAGTACGAGGGGACGGGCGCCGCGCCCAACCCGGCGGACGAGGTGGTCGTCGAGGCGATGATCGACCTCGCGCACCGGCTCGGGCTGACCGTGACCGCCGAGTGCGTGGAGACCGCCGCCCAGGCCACCCGGCTGCGCAGCATCGGCTGCGACACCGGGCAGGGGTGGCTGTACTCCCGTCCGGTGTCGCCGGATCGTATCTCCGAACTGATGGGCAGCGAGTCCTACGCGGTCGGCAACCCGTAGGCGTCGGCGACGAGTTCGTAGGAGCGCAGGCGCAGTTCGCCGCGGTGGGCGTGGCTGGTGAGCATCAGCTCGTCGGCGCCGGTGCGCTTGCGCAGGTCGTCGAGGCCGGTGCGGACCTCGTCGGCGGAGCCTTGGACGATGTTCGCCGTCCAGGAGTCGACGAACTCCCGCTCCAGCTCGCTGAAGACGTGCGCCTCCGCCTCCTCCGGGGAGGGGAAGAGGCCCGGGCGTCCGGTGCGCAGACGGACCATGTTCAGTCCCATGGCCAGGGTCTGCCGGCGTGCCTCGCGCTCGTCGTCGGTGGCCAGGACCGAGACGCCGATCAGGGCGTACGGCTCGGTGAGCACCTCGGAGGGGCGGAAGGACTCGCGGTAGAGGTCGAGGGCCGGGACGGTGTTCTGCGCGGAGAAGTGGTGCGCGAAGGCGAAGGGCAGGCCGAGCAGGCCGGCCAGCCGGGCGCTGAAGCCGGAGGAGCCGAGCAGCCAGACCGGCGGCCGGTGCGGGGACTGGACGCCCCCCGGCGCGGTCGCCTGGACCGGGCCGGGCACGGCGTGGATCCGGCCGTAGGGGTGGCCGTCGGGGAAGTCGTCGTCCAGGAAGCGGGTCAGCTCGGCGAGCTGCTCGGGGAAGTCGTCGGCGCCCTCGTGCAGGCGCTCGGAGCGGCGCAGGGCGGCGGCCGTCGCGCCGTCCGTACCCGGGGCGCGGCCGAGGCCCAGGTCGATCCGGCCCGGCGCGAGCGCTTCGAGCGTGCCGAACTGCTCGGCGATGACCAGCGGCGCGTGGTTGGGCAGCATGACACCGCCCGAGCCGAGCCGGATGCGGTCGGTGTGGGCGGCGAGGTGGGCGAGGATCACGGCGGGCGAGGAGGAGGCGACGCCCGGCATCGAGTGGTGCTCGGCGACCCAGTAGCGGTGGAAGCCGCGCGCCTCGGTGAGCCGGGCGAGGTCGACGCTGGTGCGCAGCGCGTCGGTGGCGGTGCGGCCGGAGCCGACGGTGACCAGGTCGAGGACGGAGAGGGGGGTGGGGGCGGTGCCGTGGGCTGTGCCGCGGATGCCGTCCGGTGCGCTCTCGTCTGCCGCCACGGGGTCCTCCTGCTGCTCGTGCTGCTCGGGCTTACGGTGTCCAGGACGCCGTAACAGGAGGGTGTCCCCGTTTATTCCCGGCGCCCGGTCCCGAACGGCTCAGGCCTGCACGATCGGCTCCCGGGTGAACAGAGCCCCGAGGCCCGGCGCATTGACCCTCCGGTTCGTGAGGCGCAGCGCCTCCCAGACGGTGACCTGGCCCGCGGTGAGGACCGGCTTGCCCAGCTCGCGTTCCAGGGCCGGCAGGTGCGCGACCGTGTGCAGGGCGGAGTCGGGCAGCAGAACGGCCTCGGCGCCGGGGGTGTCGGCGGCCCGGGCGAGCGTGAGCGCGTCCCCGCCGGCCTCCCGCGTGCCGCCGACGACCTCCAGGCCGCCCGCCGTCAGGAACTCCGTGGCCTCCGGGTGGGACGTGGCGACCGCGACCCGCCGTACGCCGAGCTCCCGCGCCGCGTGCACGAAGGCGAGGACCGTGGCGGAGGCGGGCATTCCGGCGATCGTGGCGAGTCCCCGCACCTGCTGCTGCACGGCGTCCCAGCCGCGGACGAACCCGTCCTCGCCGCCGGCCCACACAATCGCCTCGGCGCCCGCGAGCCGCAGCTGCTCGACCGCCTTCCCCAGCAGCTCGGGCGGATCCTCGGCGGGGTCCGCGAGGACGAGGTCCAGCCGGATGTCGCTGCCCAGGAGCTGTTCGATGCGCGGGTAGTCGTCCTCGGCCGAGTGGCCCGCGTGGAGGATTCCGAGTGCGGTCATGTCCAACCTTCCTGCTGCTCTTCTTCCGGAAGTACCCGGCTACCCAGCGGGCGCAGCAGACAGCCCCGCCCGTCACCTGGTCGGCGGTCCGTACGGGTGTGTTGACGGCGGTGGGTTCGGGTGCGAGCGTGATCAGCCCCGCCGCGAAAGGCACACGAAAGGCACCGGATGGCCGCCGTCCCCACCCTCCTCGTCCTGGACGCCGATCCCCTGCCGCGCCTCGGCCGCCTCACGGGCCGGGTCCGGGTGCTGCACGCCGACGACGCGACGCTCGCCGACCTGCTGCCGGCGGCCGACGTGCTGCTGGTGTGGGACTTCACCTCACGGGCGGTGCGCGCGGCCTGGCCGGGCGAGGGGCCGAGGCCGGCCTGGGTGCACACGGCGAGCGCGGGCGTGGACCATCTGCTGTGCCCGGAACTCGTCGCGTCCGACACGGTGGTGACGAACGCGCGGGGCGTCTTCGACGAGCCGGTCGCCGAGTACGTGGCCGCCCTGGTCCTGGCGATGGCGAAGGACCTGCCGCGCACCTGGGAGCTGCAGGGGCGGGGCGAGTGGCGGCACCGGGAGAGCCGGCGGGTGGCCGGCACCCGGGCCGTGGTCGTGGGGTCGGGTCCGATCGGCCGGGCGATCGCCCGCACCCTGAAGGCGCTCGGGGTGACCGCCGCGGTGGTCGGCAGTGTCCCGCGCACCGGTATCCACGGCCCCGACGACCTGGACCGGCTGCTCGCCCGCGCCGACTGGGTGATCGCGGCCGCCCCGCTCACCGAGCGGACGCGGGGCATGTTCGATCTGCGGCGGTTCGGGGTGATGCAGCCGTCGGCGTGTTTCGTGAACATCGGCCGGGGCGGACTGGTCGTCGAGGAGGCGCTCGTCCGGGCGCTGCGCAGCCGCTGGATCGCGGGGGCCGCCGTGGATGTCGTGGCCGCCGAACCGCTGCCGTCCGACAGTCCGTTGTGGCGGGTCCCTGGCCTGATCGTGTCCCCGCACATGAGCGGTGACGTGGTCGGGCGGCACGACGAGCTGAGCGCGCAGTTCGTGGACCTGTTCGAGCGGTGGGCGGCTGGCAGACCACTGAAGAACGTGGTCGACAAACAGCGCGGGTATGTTCCGGGGCGTTGACCTGCAACTTTCCCCCGACTGTGGGCGTCTGCGCACAGTCCCCTCACACGACGCACCCGCATAACCCGAATGGACGCGGGTAGCCGCGCGGCCATGGCTCCACCGAACAGACAACCCGGAAATCAGGACAATTCCACCCGTCACGATCCGGCCCGTCACACTCCCACCCGCCGGTCGCTGCTCGCGGGGGTGGCGGCGCTCGGCGCACTGGGGGCCGCGGGCTGTTCACGCGTGGCCACCGCGTCCACCACCGACGGCGGCGACCTGCTCGACCGGCTCCGGGCCGCCGGGGTCGTACGGCTCGGGATCGCGGGTGAGATCCCCTTCGGCTACATCGACACGGACGGACAGCTCACCGGTGAGGCGCCCGAGCTGGCGAAGACGATCTTCAAGCGGCTCGGGGTGGACAAGGTACAGCCCGTGCCCACCGAGTTCGGGTCGCTGATACCCGGACTGAACTCGCAGCAGTTCGACGTCGTGGCCGCCGGGATGTACGTCACCCCCGAGCGCTGCGCGCAGGTCCTGTTCGCCGACCCGGACTACCAGATGCTCGACTCGTTCGTCGTGGGCAAGGGCAACCCCAAGGGGCTGCACACCTACCGGGACGTGGTCGCGAAGAAGGCGAGGTTCGCCACCGGCACCGGGTACGCGCAGATCGAGCACGCCGTGGCGGCGGGCTACAAGGAGAGCGACATCCTGATCGTGCCCGACCAGGTCGCCGGCCTGAACGCCGTGGAGGCCGGGCGGGTCGACGTGTTCGCCGGTACGGCCGTCACCACCCGGGACGTGGTGAAGAAGTCCCCCAAGGCGGAGTCGACCAAGCCCTTCGCGCCCGTCATCGACGGCAAGCCGACCATCGACGGGGGCGCCTTCGCCTTCCGGCTCACCGAGACCCGGCTGCGGGACGCCTTCAACGCCGAGCTGCACAAGCTCAAGAAGAGCGGCGAACTGGCCCGGATCCTCCGGCCCTTCGGGTTCACGAAGGCCGAGATGACGGACCTGACCGCGAAGGAGCTCTGTCGCGGATGACCTCAGGACTCTGGGAACTCGTCCTCAAAGGCGTCTGGACGACCGTCCAGCTCCTCGTGTTCAGCGCCCTGCTGGGCGCCGCCGTCGCCTTCGTCGTGGGGATCGCACGCACCCACCGGCTGTGGATCGTCCGCTTCCTCGCGGGCTTCTACACCGAGGTGTTCCGCGGGACCTCGGCACTGGTGATGATCTTCTGGGTGTTCTTCGTGCTGCCGCCCGCCTTCGGCTGGCAGTTGGTGCCGATGTGGGCGGGCACCCTCGCGCTGGGCCTGACCTACGGGGCGTACGGCGCGGAGATCGTGCGCGGGGGTCTCGCCGCGGTGGACCCGGCGCAGAGGGAGGGCGGGGTCGCGCTCGGGTTCACGCCCGCCCAGCGGCTGCGCAAGATCCTGCTGCCGCAGGCGGTGCCGGAGATGATCCCGCCGTTCTCCAACCTGATCGTCGAACTGCTCAAGGGCACCGCGCTGGTGTCGGTCATGGGCATGGGCGACCTCGCCTTCAGCGGCAACCTGGTCCGTCTGGCGCTCCAGGAGAGCGCGGAGATCTACACGTACGTACTGCTCATCTACTTCGTCATCGCGTTCCTGCTCACGCGGGTGATGCGAGGGCTCGAGCACCGACTGAAGGCGGGTCTCCGATGAACTGGGACTGGAGTGCCGTACGCGACTTCATGCCGCTGTTCCGGGACGGGCTGTTCGTCACCCTCCAGGCGCTCGTCCTCGGGTCGCTGATCTCGTTCACCCTGGGGCTGGTGTGGGCGCTGCTGATGCGGACGCCCACACGGTGGGTGCAGTGGCCGGTCGGGATCGTCACCGAGTTCGTCCGCGACACCCCGCTGCTGGTGCAGCTGTTCTTCCTCTTCTACGTGCTGCCCGAGTGGGGGCTGACCTGGTCGGCGCTGACCACCGGAGTCGTGGCGATCGGGCTGCACTACTCGACGTACACGATGCAGGTCTACCGGGCCGGCATCGAGGCGGTGCCCGTCGGCCAGTGGGAGGCGGCGACCGCGCTGAACCTGCCGAGCGGCCGGACCTGGCGTGCGGTGATCCTGCCGCAGGCGGTCCGCCGGGTCGTGCCGGCGCTCGGCAACTACGTGATCGCGATGCTCAAGGACACACCGATGCTGATGGCGATCACCGTGCTGGACATGCTCGGCCGGGCGCGGCTCTTCTCCCAGCAGCACTTCCAGTTCACCGAGCCGCTGACGGTGATCGGCGTGGCCTTCGTCGTGATCTCGTACCTCGCCTCCCTTCTCCTGCGCACCCTGGAGCGTCGCCTTGTCCGTTGACACCACCCCGACCCTGAACAAGCAGCAGACCACCGAGCTGATCCGGCTGGAGCAGGTCACCAAGCGGTTCGGCGACAACACCGTCCTGGACCACCTCGACTTCTCCGTGGAGCCGGGCAAACACGTCACCCTCATCGGGCCCTCGGGTTCCGGCAAGACCACGATCCTGCGGCTGCTGATGACGCTGACCAGGCCCGACGAGGGCACCATCACGGTCGACGGGCAGCAGTTGTTCCCCGCGCCGGAGAAGCAGGTCCGCGAGGTACGCAAGAAGATCGGGATGGTGTTCCAGCAGTTCAACCTGTTCCCGAACATGAGCGTGCTCAGAAACCTCACCGAGGCCCCGGTCACCGTGCTCGGCCTGTCGAAGGACGAGGCGGAGGAGCGGGCGCGGGAGCTGCTGGACCTGGTGGGCCTGGCCGACAAGGCCGACGCGAAGCCGTCCCGGCTGTCGGGCGGGCAGCAGCAGCGGGTGGCGATCGCGCGGGCGCTGGCGATGCGGCCGCAGATCCTGCTGCTCGACGAGGTGACCTCCGCGCTGGACCCCGAGCTGGTCGCCGGCGTCCTCGACGTCCTCAGGGACATCGCCCGCTCCACCGACATCACGATGCTCTGTGTGACCCACGAGATGAACTTCGCCCGGGACATCTCCGATCAGGTACTGATGTTCGACGCCGGCCGGGTCGTGGAGTCGGGCCCGCCGGAGAAGATCTTCGGATCGCCGGCGGAGGAGCGGACCCGGGAATTCCTGAGCGCCGTGCTGTGAGGTGCCAGGTCGGGGCGGAGGACATCCGCCCCGGTCATGCCTCAGGCATATGCCAGAGTGTCAGCGCCGCAGCTGAGAGGATCGAGGCTGCAACAGATTCTCGTCAACAACTCCTCCCCAGGGCCCCCTTGGCCGCTATCGTGAAGGTGATTCGCCTTCCGCGTCACGGCCAGAGAGCGACCCCAGGGGGACCCAAGTGGCCTTGAAGCACGAGCCGACCGCGCCGTACCACTCGGCCCAGGACGCCCTGCGCGTCCTGGAGACGGTGACCCGGCACCCCGCGGGTGTCACCGACGCCGAGCTCGCCCGCCAGACCGGCCTGGGAGCGGAGCGCCTCGCTCCGCTCCTGCGCATGCTGCGCCGCGAGGGGTACGTCGAGCAGGTCGCCGACGGCGCGTACGTCACCGGGGACGCCCTGACCCGCCTCGGCTCCGCCCAGGAACACCAGCAGGCGCTGCGCGACCAGCTCCAGCGGACCCTGGACCGGCTGCGCGACTCGATCGGCGCGGCCGTCTACGTCAGCCGGTACGTCGACGGCGAGGTCACCATCGCCCAGTACGCCGCGGGCCCCGCCACCCCGGCCGTCCACGAGTGGTTCGACTTCCGCTCCTCGGCCCACGCCACCGCACTCGGCAAGAGCCTGCTCGGCCAGCTCGACCACAACGGCCGGCGCGAACCACCTCTCCCGGCACAGGATGACCCGCCTCACCTCGCGCACCATCACCAGCGACCGGCTGCTGCTCTCCCGCCTGGAGTCCCAGCCGCCCACGGTCCCCCACCTCGACCTCCAGGAGTACGCGGTGGGCACGGTCTGCGCGGCCGTCCCGATCACCGCCGGCTCCTCGGTCGGCTGCCTCGCCCTCTCCCTGCCGGTCGCCCACGCCCACCGCCTGCGCCAGGCCGCCGACGCCCTGAACAGGAACGCGGCCCCGGTACTGCTCTCCCTGGCGATCTAGGGCGTGGCGAAACGTGGTCGGAAGCACCCCTCGCGACCGGGTACTATTTTCTTCGTCGCCGGCCGCCGTAGAGCGGGAGGCGAGGGTCATGCGCCGCTAGCTCAGTTGGTTAGAGCAGCTGACTCTTAATCAGCGGGTCCGGGGTTCGAGTCCCTGGCGGCGCACGATGACGATGGCGGCTCGTGTTCGCGGAAAGCGCGAACGGGAGCCGCCATCGTCGTGTCCGCGCTCCGGCGCCCACACCCCCGTCAGGAAGGATCCTTCGCGGATACGAGGGGCCCTTCGGCGTCCTCCGCGGAGAGTCTGCGGTACGCGTCCTCCCCCGGCGGCCGCCACCACACCGGGTCCGCGCACCGCACGCCCTCCTTCCTGAGCAGCGCCCGGTGGATCTTGTTCGTGGCGGTGACGGGCATCCGCTCGAGGACCCGCACGAACCGGGGCGCCATCTTCGTCCCCAGATCCGGCTGGGCGCGCAGGAACGCGGCGAACCCGGCCGGCTCGAAGTCGCCGGCGAGCGCCGCCATCACCTGGTCCCCGGTCACCGGATCCGGCACCGCGTAGACGGCGACGGCGCGCGCGCCCTCGTAGCGGGCGAGGATGTTCTCGATCATCGCGGCGGCCAGGTTCTCGCCGTCGACGCGGAGGCGGTCGTCGGTCCGGCCCGCGAAGTAGAGGTGGCTGTCGGAATCGCGGTAGAAGAGGTCGCCGGTCCAGTACAGGCCGTCCCTGCGCCGCTCGGCCTCCGCCCCGGGGTTGCGCCAGTACCCCTCGAAGGGGTTGGGCCCGCGGTTGACCAGTTCCCCGATCGCCTCGTCCCCGTTGAGCAGCCGCCCCGCGGCGTCCAGCACGGCCGGCGGGCACTCCTTCCCCGTCTCCGGGTCGAGCACGGCGAGCCCGGGCCCCGCCCGGCCCACCGCGCCCGCCGGTGTCCCCGGCGTCCACTGCACGGCCGCGCCGCCCTCGGAGGAGCCGTACCCCTCCACCAGCCGCACCCCGAACCGGCGCTCGAAGGCCGCCGCGTCCACCACGCCCGCCTCGGTCCCGAAGCCCAGCCGCAGTGCGTGGTCCCGGTCGTCCGGGCCGGGCTCGGTGGCCAGCAGGTACTGGATCGCCCGGCCGACATAGGTGAAGTACGTCGCCCGGTAGCGCCGTACGTCCGGCAGGAAGCCGGAGGCGGAGAACCGCCGCCGCAGCGCCACGCCCGCCCCGGCCGCCAGCGCGGGCGCCCAGTCGGCGATCACGGCGTTGCCGTGGAACATCGGCATGCAGACGTAGTGCACGTCGTCCGGCGTCACGGAGAACTGTGCCGCCAGGGACCGTCCCGCGGCGGCCAGCCTGCCCTGGGTGCAGATCGCGGCCTTGGGGGCGCCGGTCGAGCCGGAGGTGAAGTAGAGCAGGAGCCGGTCGGCGGGGGCGGCCCGGGACGGGTCGGGGCGGGCGTCCGCGTACGGCGCGAGGAGGGCGTCGTACTCCTCGGTGCCCGTCACCAGGACACGGACTCCGGGGAGGCCGAGGCCGGCGAGGAGAGGGAGATGGGTGTGCTCGGTGATCAGCAGCCCGCACTCGGTGTGCAGGATGTCCCGGGCCAGTTCCGGGCCCCGGCGGGTGTGGTTGATCCCGGCGACCGCCGCCCCGGCCAGCGCGGCGGCGGACAGCCACAGCGGGAACTCCGGGGTGTTGTCCAGCAGCACCCCGAGGTGCGGCGGGGCGCCCGGCGGCAGCAGGTCGGCGAGGAGCGCGGCTCGGGCGGCGGCCCCTGCCGCGACCTCGTGGTGGCTGAGGACCGGCTTCCCGGGGTCCTCGCTCCACAGCCCCGGCCGGTGGTCGCCCCAGCGCCGCGCGACGAGTTCGGCGACGGACTCCATGAGCGCGAACGGTAGTTGACGGACCGTCAGATTACTACGGCGCGACGAGGCCGAAGACGGCGAGGACGGGTGGCCTCAGCCCGCGCCGTCGCGTCCGGGACACCACCGCCGCGGCGGTCCGCCGCTCCGGGCCTCACTTGGATTCGATCCGCCCCATGGGGGCGGCGCTCTCCGACAACGCCTTCCGCGCCGCCGTCCAGCCGGCATCCTCGATGCCCAGCGCGTGGCGGAGGTAGGCCCACGTGACCCGCTGGATCAGGGCGACGCGCTCGGGGTTCTCGTCCGTCGTCTCCCGGACCTCGTAGCCGGCGATCCCGCCGAGCGAGTGTTCCGCCCCGAACAGAGTGAGCAGGCTCTTGGCACCCGGGCTCAGGAAGTACGGGTCGGCGAGCCACTCCGGTCCCCGGACGGACAGCGGCGAATCGTCCTTGTCCCCGGCGACCACGAGGGCCGGCGTGGTCATGTTCGCGAAGTCCGGGTTCATGAACGGGAAGTGCTCGGCCGCGAACGGTGTCAGGTCGGCGCCGCCCCTGCCGGCCGTGGCGAGCAGCAGTCCCGCCTTGATCCGCGTGTCGGACAGGTCCTCTTCCTCCCTGCTCACCGGATCGAGGACGCGCAGGCCCAGCAGATTGCCCGCCGTCTGACCGCCGAAGGAGTGTCCGGCCGCGGCGATGCGGCTCCGGTCGAGGCGACCGCCGAGACCGGGAACGGCGGCTTCCAGCAGATCGAGCCGGTCGAGGACGCGCTTCATGTCCTGGACGCGGAGACGCCAGAGCCGCGGCGTGCGGGGATCGCCCCGGGGAAGGCCCACGGTCCTGGAGTCGAGATGGGTGGGCTGGATCACCACGAAGCCGTGAGCGGCCCAGAAGTCGGCCAGCGGGCCGTAACCGTTCATCGACGAGCCGAAGCCGTGCGAGAAGACGATGACCGGCAGTTCGCTCCCGGTCACCGGCGCGGAGATCCTCACCTCCAGGCCCGCACCACGGCCCGGCGCTTCCAGCACCACCGGCTTCACCGAGACGATGGGGGCGGGGGCGGGGATGGGCATGTCCGTGGCCGCCGTGTCCGACGCAGTCATGGGAAGGTCCTCTTTCGTATTTCCGACGGGGAAGCCGCCGGACAAGCCGGTCATGGTCTCGCCCTTCGCCTCTGCGGAGGGGGTGAGCCGGCACGGGATACGCTAAAACCTGACACTGACGTCAGAGGCAAGAAGTGTTGTCCGGCTCACATCGGAGAGGCCGAATGCGCATCGGCGAGCTCGCCACCAGGACAGGTGCCAGCGTCCGGGCGCTGCGCTACTACGAGGAACAGCACCTGCTCGCCGCGGAACGCAGCCCCAGCGGCCAGCGGCACTATCCGGAGGGCGCGGTCGACCGTGTCCGGCTGATCCGGCAGTTGTACGCCGCCGGACTGCCGAGCAAGTCGATCGCGGATCTGCTGCCGTGCGTCGTGAACGGTGAGGCCACCCCGGAGCTGCTCGACCGCCTGTCGGCCGAACGGGATCGCATCGACAGCCAGATCGGCGAAATGGTGAGCGCCCGGAACAGGCTGGACACCGTCATCGCCGCGGCCACCGCGAACTGGCGAACAGGGCAACACTGCCGGCCCCGGTGATGCGGAGGTCCTGGCCCGGCACGCTGATCAAGGGGTCGCTACGGCATGACCTCGTCCGCGGCGGAGAACGCCACCTCGGCGGTGACCATGAAGACGACGCAGAAGGCGAGCACCACCCCCAGGAAGGCCAGCAGGCAGCCCGACTCGGCGAGGAGCCGCCCGGGCGCCGGGGGCCTGGCCGTGGCCTGTTCGGGCCGGTCGGCCGGGTAGAACACGGTGACGATGTCGCCCTCCAGGACGGTCCCCGGCCCGTTCTCCTCCTCGAAGCGGACCGCGGCGCCCTCGCGGGTGGTGAACTCGTAGACGTGGTGCAGGGTCGTCGTCACCCGGTGGTGCTCACCGCCGCTGGTCCCGGTCGTGGTGTACGTCCGCAGACAGCGCGCCTCGGCGGTGAGACCGCTGCCCCAGGCCCGGCTGACCCGGCGGGAACGGCTGATCACCGTGTACATCGCGAAGAGGATTCCCACGATCATGATCGACGGGACGATGAGGAAGAAGATGTCCATGCGTTCCCCCGAAGCGCCTTCCACGCCGGCCCGGTCGGCCGGCGTGGAAGGAACGTACCCGGCACGCATGCCGGATCTCCTCAAGGAAGGCTCAGAAATCACCGGAAGGCGACTCCACCGGATGACGTCGGAAGGCGACGTCGGAAGGTGCCGTCAGAAGGTGACGTCAGAAGGTGACGTCCGAGCAGGCGTAGAACGCGTTGCCCGTGTCCGCGATCGTCCAGACCGCGAGGATCACGTGGTGTCCGCTGAGGCCGGACGGCAGGGTGCCGCTGTGGGAGAGGGTGGCGGGCGGACGCTGGCCGCCGTAGGGGACGGTGAGGAACGGGGTGAGCTCGAGGTCGGAGCGGGCCAGGTTGTGGTTCTGGTTCCAGCCCTGCTTGGTCACGTAGTACTTGAAGTCGGTCGTGGCGTGCATCGCGGTGAACTGCCAGCGGAAGGTGTAGCTCTGGCCGCCGGTCACCTTCGTGGTCGGCCACGCCCCGCCCGACGGGGTCTTCGGGCTGTCGAGCTGGGCGAAGCGGGTGTTGTTGGCGGAACAGAGCTGTCCGTCGGCCGCCCCTGAGCCCGGGAAGCCCTTCGGACCCTCGACGCTCTGCGGCTCCCACTGGATGTCGCCGCAGTTGGTGACGGTGCCGTTCTGGCAGAGCTTCTGCCGGCTGACGGGGAGATCGGTGTAGCCGTGCCCGCTGGCGCCTCCGGCCGAGAGCACGAAGGCTCCGGTGGTGGCAAGGCCCAGCACGGCGGCGTAGAGCCTGGTCTTTGTGCGCATGCTGCCGCTCCTGGAGAACGTGGGGAGTTCCGTGAGCTTGCGAGCCCGCGAGCCGTGCAGGTCTAGACCAAGTGTGAGGTTATTGCCGTTTCTTGGTCATGTCCAGACCAATCGCGGCAGTGGATTTCACGGGCCCTGCTCCCCGCGCCCCGCACAGAACGCCACCGTCAGGTCCTTCACCAGCGCCTTGCGCTCGTAGTCGTCGAGTTCCACCAGCCCCCGCATGGTCAGCCGGGTCACCGTGTCCTCCACCGAGTCGACCACCGAGGTCAGCACGGTCGCCCGGTGCTGCGCGTCGAGCGCGGCGATCCGGCGGCGGTGCATCGCGGCGGCCACCTCGGGGGCGTACTCGACCCGCAACGGCTGCACCGAGTACACGTCCACACCGATCGCGCCCGCGTCCTGCGCGACCCGCCGGGTCAGCGCCTCCCCCGCCGCCTCTACCGAGCCCCGCCCCGAGCCCGGCGTCTCCACCGGGATCCGGGCCAGCGCCGCCTCGACGCACTCGTGCAGATACGTCTCGTGGGCCTCGACGCCCAGCGTGGCCCGCGCGGTGTCCCGCACCCGCCACACCACGAGGACGACCACCCGCAGCCCCATCCCGCCGCCGTCGGCCGCCGCCATCGGCTCACTGCGCCAGTGCCGCAGCCGTACGTCGACCCGGCGGCGCAGCAGCAGCGGGTTGACCCACAGCAGACCCGTACGGCGGACCGTCCCCCGGTAACGCCCGAACAGACCGAGCACCCAGGCCCGCCCGGTCCGCCCCCGGGCCAGCCCGCCGAAGCCGAACAGCCCCAGCGCGCCCGCCCCCGCGTACGCCGCCCACTGCGCCGGACCGAGCCCGGCTCCCGTGTACGCCGGCAGCCGCAGCGCGTACCCGGCCGCCGGCGGCAGCACCCCGGCCCACCAGGAGGTGGCCAGGCACCCCGCCGCCCCGCAGGCCCCGGCGAGCACGCCGGCCGCGCCGGGCAGCACCCGTGCCGACCGCTCCACCAGCGCGGGGTCGACCTCGGCGAGCGGCCGCGGCTTCGCCGGTACCGGCCGCCGCAGCCTCGGCTGCTCCCCGGTACCGGCCCGGCTCGCCACGACGGCCGGCCCGACGGGCCCCGGACACGGCTCGGCCTCGTCGCGGAAGAGCAGGTGGACGGGGATCTCGGTGGTGGCCTCGTTGTGGATGAGCCGGGTGGGCCGGCTCTGCCCGGCGTCGGGCGCCGGTCCGTCGGGCTCCGGCAGGTGTGAAGTGGTCGTGTCCATGCGTGCCTCCAGCCTCCGCGCCAGATACGCCATGACAGTGATGGCCGGGAAAGTGCCGCCTACGAGAGCAGCCACTTCAGAGAGAAATGTCCGTGTCTGTACATGTTCGTCAGTTTCTCAACTGGTCTCCCGGCGCGCATGCTGACGGTCCGAATGATGTACGCGGCACGGAGGCGGGAAGGGGCCCGGAAACGGGTGGCGGGAAGGCGGCCGGCAGGGGCCGGGGGATGGCCGCCGGGTGGTCGGAGGCATCCACGGACGTCCTGTAGAGTTGTGCCGCCAGCAGGCGCCGCTAGCTCAGTTGGTTAGAGCAGCTGACTCTTAATCAGCGGGTCCGGGGTTCGAGTCCCTGGCGGCGCACAGACGAAGAAGGTCCCCTGCGAAAGCAGGGGGCCTTCTTGTCGTACGGACATACGTGCGAGACGGTGGCTCTCACAGCCTCCCGCGCCGGTCGCCGGGTTACTCCCGCAGCCCGGGCGTGCGCGGTCGAGGACCAGCCCGGTCGGCGGCTTCAGGGGGAGCGGGCCGCCGACCGGGCTCGGGTGAGACGTGCTTCAGAGGGCGGTGCCGGTCAGGTACGCCGACACGATCACGTTCGCCGTGTAGCTGTGGCTGACCCGGTCGAACGTACCGCCGCAGGTGATCAGACGCAGTTCGGCGCGGTCCGGCTGGCGGGTGCCGTACGCCTGCCGGGCGTCGAAGCCGTCGCGCTGGACGACCTCGACGCCGTCCACGGTGAACAGGGCGACCTTCCCGTCGTCGCGGACCACCCGGATCGTCTCGCCCGCCCGCATGGTGCTGAGCTTGTAGAAGACGGCCGGACGGGTCTCGGTGTCGACGTGCCCGACCATCAGCGCGGTGCCCTCGGCGCCGGGCTTCGCGCCGGCCGCGTACCAGCCGACGACGCCCGCCTGGTCGAAGGGCGGGGGATCGATCGCCCCCTCGGTGTCCAGGCCGCGGGCGACCACGGGCGCCTGGACTCCGAGTTCGGGGATGTCGATGCGCTGGGGCAGCGCCTGGCTCAACGGCCGTGCCGCGGGCGGCAGTTCGGTGTCCGCCGGGCGGCCCACCGCGGCCACGTCACCCGTCGTCGGCGCGGATATGCCCCGCCGTACGTCGGTCACCTCGCGTCCCCACAGCCACAGCCCGAGCAGCAGCAGCGCCCAGGCCACACCGGTGAGGAGGCGACCGGAGGAGCGTTCGCCGTCGGACATGGCTCAGCCCGTCCCGCGACTCCGCCGGGCGCCCCGGTACACCACGACGGTCGCGGCGACGCCCGCCAGGACCAGCCCGGTGACGGTCTGCGCGGTACCGGGGCCGTCGGCCCGCGCCTCGTCGACGGAGTCGGCGGAGCCCGCGGAAGCGACGGCACTCGTGGAGCCGGCGGAGTCGGCGGAACCGCCGACGGCGAGCCGCGCGGTACCGCCACCGCCCGCGTGGACGGGGGCGACGGGAGAGGCGGGGACGATGGGGACCGACGGCTGACGCGGCCCCGTCCCGGACTCCGACTCCGCGTCCGAGTCCGACTCCAACCGTGCCACGACCTCGATCCTGCCCTTCACCTGGAAGTCGACACAGGTGATCCGCACGTCGTAGGTGCCGGCATTGGCCGAGGAGCGGACCCGGGTCTCGCCGAAGAGCGTGCCGCCCGCGCCGACGAGCCGGGCGTCGGCGACGAAGGCGGCCGAGGCCGCGGTGGCCGTTTTGCCGCCGCAGCCGCTGACCTTCAGCATGACGTCGGCGCCGGGCGAGGGCGTGGACGGCGTCACCGAGACGCTGCCGGTTCTGCCGCCGTCGCCGCTGTCGTCGCCCACGGCATAGGCCGTCGGGATGAGCACCGCGGCGGCTGCGGCGGCGCTCGCACAGAGAGTGACTTTCAGTGAACTCATCGTGAACCTCCAGGTATCTGGAGACTCCCCCGCCGGGACCGGATCCGCATCCCATGGCGGGGTCGTACTACTCCGTCCGGGTGTGTTCCCGCGTCGGCCGGGTTTCAGATCCGGTCGACGAGGTCCGCGATCGAGTCGACGACCTTCGACGGACGGTACGGGAAGTCCTCCACCTGCTCGGGCCTGGTCAGACCGGTGAGCACCAGGAACGTCTGCATCCCCGCCTCCATGCCGGCCAGCACGTCGGTGTCCATGCGGTCGCCGATCATCGCGCTGGTCTCGGAGTGTGCGCCGATCGCGTTCAGCCCGGTGCGCATCATCAGGGGGTTGGGCTTGCCCGCGAAGTACGGCTGCTTCCCGGTCGCCTTGGTGATCAGCGCGGCGACGGCGCCGGTGGCGGGGAGCGGACCCTCGGTGGACGGGCCGGTCTCGTCGGGGTTGGTGCAGATGAACCGGGCGCCGTCGTTGATCAGCCGGACAGCCTTGGTCATCGCCTCGAAGGAGTAGGTGCGGGTCTCGCCGAGGACGACGTAGTCCGGCTCGTGGTCGGTGAGGATGTAGCCGATGTCGTGCAGGGCGGTGGTGAGTCCGGCCTCGCCGATGACGTACGCCGTGCCGCCCGGCCGCTGGTCGTCCAGGAACTTGGCGGTGGCGAGCGCGGAGGTCCAGATGTGGTCGATCGGCACGTCCAGGCCCATCCGCTGCAGGCGGGCGTGCAGGTCGCGCGGGGTGTAGATCGAGTTGTTGGTGAGGACCAGGAAGGGCTTGCCCGACTCGCGCAGCTTCTTCAGGAAGGCGTCGGCGCCGGGGATCGGGACGCCCTCGTGGATGAGCACACCGTCCATGTCGGTGAGCCACGACTCGATGGGCTTGCGGTCTGCCATGTGCGGGATCTCCTGCCGTACGCGGGTGCGCCCCAGCCTAATCACACGCCCGATCTTGGGGAATGGCCGGAATCGTGACGTCCACGGGCTGGGATCGGCGGAGCTCAGTTGCGTCGGCGGATGAGCAGCAGAGCGGCGCCGGCGGCCAGGAGGGCGGCGGTGACGGCGAAGAGGACGGGGGCGGGGGTGAGACCGCTGCTGGCGAGTTCCTCGGCGGCGTCGGCCCCGGGGGAAGGGGCGGCGCCGGCGGGGTGCGGGGAGGGCGAGGCGGCGTCCGGCACGGGGTCCTTCCCGGGGGCGGCCCCGGTACCGGCGGATGTTCCGGGTCCCGTGGCGGCTCCGCCGGCGGTGCCGGTCGGGGGCACGGTCCTCGCGTCCGTGCCCGTACCCCTGTCCGCGCCCGTACCCCTCCCCGGCGCCGTCTCCGTCCGGCTCCCGGTCCCGCTCTCGGCCGGGCGGGGGTCGGTCTCGACGACGAAGCGGTAGTCGTTCGACTGGCCGACCCAGTCGCCGTCGTCGCCGTGCCGCTGGACGACCGCCGCGTTGGCGGTGACGTCCCCCGGCGGGGTGTCGGAGGTGAGCGCGAGGCGCAGTCCGACGGTGAGGGTGGTGCCGGGGTCGACGGTGAAACCGGGAAAGTCCTCGTCCTCGTCACCGGAGTCCTCGGGCCCGTCCGTGAAGGCGCCGACGAGTTCGGCCTCGTCGGTGGACTCGAAGCGGACCGGGTGCGGGCGGCCGTCGGCGTAGAAGTCGAGGTGGGGCTGGGTGACCTTGAGGGCGCGCGCGGTGTCGACGAGGACGACGACCGGATGGATCCCGGTGCAGGCTCGGCGGGTGTGGTTGGTGAGGTCGAGGTACCAGGTGCCGTATCCGCCGCCGGCCCGGTAGGAGTCGGGGCCGCCGTACAGACGGGTGGTGAGCGGGAAGGCGCCGCTGTCCGAACCGGCGCAGGACGACGCGGCTTCCGCGTGCGCGGGCACGGGAAGGAGTGCGGCGGCGGCCGCGAGACAGAGGGCGGCTGTGGGCGTGGACACTCGCATGGACATGTGAGCCTGCCGGGCGGGGCGTGGATCGGGACGCCAACACTCCGTGCGATTGTGTGATTTGCTGCTATTTCCCCCGTTTGGCGGATCTTTGCGCAGATCTTCGCGCGGATCCTTGCCCGGATCCTTGCGCGGTGTGACGCCGAGCCCTGCGGCCGCGCCTTTCGCCGGCCGCCCGCCTCAGCCGTCCCCCCGCCCGAACACCGGTGCCAGCAGCAGCTGGGCCGCACCCAGGGCGACCCCGCGGTCCCCGCCGGGGGCGAGCCGTACCGGTACGGCACCTCCGGACGACCCCTCGCGCCGGGCGCGGTCGGCGAGCACCGAGGCGACCCCGCGCACGAACGGCCCCGGTGTCGCCGTGACCGTACGGCCGCCGAGCAGCACGAGGTCGATGTCGAGCAGGCCGACGAGGTTCGCGGCGCCCTCGCCGAGCACCCGGGACGCCTCGCTCACGTCCCCCTTGCCGATGGCCGCGAGGCACAGCGCCTCGACGCAGCCCCGGTTGCCGCACCAGCAGTGCAGCCCGTCCATCTGGATGACCTGGTGCCCGAACTCCCCCGCACCGGTGCGCGCGCCCCGGTGCACGGTCCCGCCGATCACCAGGCCGGCCCCGAGCCCCGTACCGAGGTGGAGGTAGGCGAAGGAGCCGCCTTCGCCGCCGACGGCGAGTCCGAGCGCGGCGGCGTTGGTGTCCTTGTCGACGACGACCGGAACCCCGAGGCGGTCGGCGAGGGCGTCTCGCAGCGGGAAGCCGTCCCACTCCGGGAAGCCGGTGACGCGGTGCAGAACGCCGTTGACATGGTCGAGCGGCCCGGGAAGGGCGACGCCGACACCGAGCAGGCTGGCGCCCGCGGCGCGCGCCAGCGCCCCGGCCTCCGCCACCAGCACGCCGAGGACCGCCTCCGCGCCCGCGCCCAGGTCCAGCGGCACGCGCCGCTCTCCCGCCACGCTCCCGTCGAGGTCGACCAGGACCGCCCGCATCTCGTCCCGGTCCAGATGGACGCCCACGGCGTGCCCGGCCTCCGGGACCAGCCGCAGTACCGTGCGCGGCTTGCCCCCGGTCGAGGCGCGATGGCCCGCCTCCGCGGCGAACCCCTCCTCCCGCAGCCGGGCGGTGATCTTGCTGACGGCCTGCGGGGTGAGTCCGGTGCGGTCGGCGAGTTCCAGCCTGCTGATGCCGTCCGGTCCCGCCGACCGCAGCAGGTCCAGCACCAGCGCGGCGTTGTGGTTGCGCAGGTCCGGCAGGTTCACCCCTGCCGTGCGGCTGCCTCCGTTCGTCCTGTTCACGCTTCCATTCTCCCCCGCTTGCACTTTGGCAACAGCGTTGCCAAAGTGGGACCATGACAGGTACCTCCATGACAGGCACTCCTCTCCGCGCGGGCCTGGTCGGCTACGGCCTCGCCGGCTCCGTCTTCCACGCCCCGCTGATCGCCGCCTCCGAGGGCCTGGCCCTGGACACGGTGGTCACCTCGAACCCCGAGCGGCAGGAGCAGGCCCGCGCCGAGTTCCCGGACGTCACCGTCACCGCCACCGCCGAGGACCTCCTCGCCCGCGCCGACGCACTCGATCTGGTCGTCATCGCGTCCCCGAACAAGACGCACGTCCCGCTCGCGACCGCCGCCCTGAAGGCCGGTCTGCCGGTCGTCGTCGACAAGCCGATCGCCGGCACGGCGGCCGAGGCCCGCGAGCTGGCGGCGCTCGCCGACGAGCGCGGCCTGCTCCTCTCCGTCTTCCAGAACCGCCGCTGGGACAACGACTTCCTCACCCTGCGGGCACTCGTGGCCGACGGCGAACTGGGCGACGTACAGCGCTTCGAGTCCCGCTTCGAGCGGTGGCGGCCACAGCCGAAGGGCGGCTGGCGGGAGTCCGGCGCCCCCGAAGAGATCGGAGGTCTGCTGTACGACCTCGGCAGTCACGTGGTCGACCAGGCGCTGTTCCTGTTCGGCCCGGCGGCCTCCGTGTACGCCGAGGCGGACATCCGCCGGCCCGGCGCCGAGACCGACGACGACACCTTCATCGCGCTCACACACACGAGCGGCGTCCGCTCCCACCTGTACGTCTCCGCCACGGCCGCCCAACTCGGCCCGCGCTTCCGGGTGCTGGGCTCGAAGGCCGGCTACGTGAAGTACGGCCTCGACCCCCAGGAGGCGGACCTGCGGGAGGGCGCGCGCCCCGGCACGACGGCCGACTGGGGCACGGAACCCGAGGAGCTGTGGGGCCGGGTGGGCTCCGGGGATTCCCCGTTGAGCGGTGGCGGACGACCCGTTCGGACCCTCCCCGGCGACTATCCCGCCTACTACGCTGCGGTGGCCAAGGCACTGATCGACGGCGGCCCCAACCCGGTGACCGCCCTCGAGGCGGCCGCCGCCCTCGACGTCCTGGAGGCGGCCCGCCGTTCGGCACGAGACGGAGTGGCGGTGACGCTGTGATGGGTACCCACGGATCTCTTGGAAGTCATGAGTTGACCCCGAAGTTCACCCCGGAGATCACCCCGACGCTGGAGGAGCTCCAGAGTCAGGAACGACGGCTGGTCTTCCCCCAGTTCACCTACGACGACGCGTGGGCGCTGGGCTCGCTCCTGGTGGAACTCGCGAGGGAGCGCCAGGCCCCCGTCGCCATCGACATCCACCGGGCGGGCCAGCAGCTCTTCCACGCGGCCCTGCCCGGCTCGGCCCCCGACAACGACGCCTGGATCACCCGCAAGCGCCGGGTGGTGGAACGCTTCGGCGCGTCGTCCTACCTGGTGGGCTCCCGCTGCCGCGCCAAGGGCACGACGTTCGAGGAGTCCGCCCGCCTCGACCCCGACGAGTACGCCGCCCACGGGGGATCCTTCCCGATCAACGTGGAGGGAGTGGGCGTCATCGGCGCGGTGACGGTGTCGGGCCTGCCGCAGCTGGAGGACCACCGGTTCGTGGTGGAGGCCTTGGAGGAGTTCCTGGCCAAGGGGTGAGCGGCCGGCCAAGGGGCACGGGGCCGGCGGACCACCACGGCCCCCCGGCCCCGAAGCGGAGCGCCTACGCGTCCTTGAACTCCTGCCGCTGCCTGCCCAGGCCGGAGATCTCCAGCTCCACCACATCCCCCGCCCGCAGGAACGGCTTCGGCTCGGGCGCCCCCACCGCCACCCCCGCCGGTGTCCCAGTGTTGATCACGTCACCGGGATACAGGGTCATGAACCGGCTGACGTACCGCACCACTTCACCCACCGGGAAGATCTGCTCGGCGGTCGCCCCGTCCTGCTTCAGCTCCCCGTTGACCCAGAGCTTCAGGGACAGGTCCTGCGGGTCGGCGACCTCGTCGGCCGTCACCAGCCACGGCCCCAGCGGATTGAACGTCTCGCAGTTCTTCCCCTTGTCCCAGGTGCCGCCCCGCTCCATCTGGAACTCCCGCTCGGACACGTCGTGCGCCACCGCGTACCCGGCGACGTGCGCGAGCCCCTCCTCGGGCGACTCCAGGTAGCGGGCGGTACGCCCGATGACGACCGCCAGCTCCACCTCCCAGTCGGTCTTGACGGACCCGCGCGGCACCAGCACGGTGTCGTACGGTCCGACGACCGTGTCCGCGGCCTTGAAGAAGATCACGGGCTCGGTGGGCGGCTCGGCCCCCGTCTCGCGGGCGTGGTCGTGGTAGTTCAGCCCGATGCACACGATCTTGCCGATCCGGCCCAGCGGCGGGCCGACCCGCAGCCCGGCCGGATCCAGGACCGGCAGTTCACCGGAGTCGGCGGCCGCGCGGATCCGGTCCAGCGCGCCCTGATCGGCGAGCAGCGCGCCGTCGATGTCGTCCACGACACCCGACAGGTCCCGCAGGGTTCCGTCGGCATGGAGCAGCGCGGGGCGCTCCGATCCCGCCGTACCGACTCGCAGCAGCTTCATGGTCCGTCACCATCTCCCTCGATCGCGAGCGTCCTCCGAAGGAGGCTGCCGGGCGAAACCGGGTAGTGCCGGGTACTGCCGGGTGCAGCCATCGGATGACTGGTCGATCCTCCAAGCTGGGCGTCCGCTCCGCAATACCCGGTTCACGTACTGGACCGTCACCTGTGCCGTCACCTGTACAGGGCCGCCCGTTCGACCGCGCTCCACGTCGTGCTGGTGATGACGTACAGCGCGGCGGCCAGCGGGACGACGGCCACCGTGATCAGGGTGAAGAAGGACAGGAACGGCACGGCCTTGGTGACCGCGCCGATCCCGGGCACCTCCTCGCCGGTGCCGGTCTGCGGCAACGGCACCCGCCGGGCCCGTACGAAGTTGAAGGCGGCGACGGCCAGGGCGACGGCGAAGAGGGCGAGGTAGACCAGCCCCGCCGGGCCGAACATCCCGTCGCCGGTCAGCGCGTCCGCCCAGCGGTCGCCGAGGGGCGCGGAGAGAAGCCGGTGGCCGAGGAGTTCATTGGTCTCGCCGCCGATCGAGGAGCTGGAGAAGAGGTGGTAGAGGAGGAAGAAGGCGGGCAGTTGAAAGAGGCTGGGCAGCAGCCCGGACAGCGGCGACACCTTTTCCCGCGCGTGCAGTTCCAGTACGGCCTGCCGGAGCTTCTGCGGGTTCTTCGCGTGCTTCCCGCGCAGTTCGGCGATCTTCGGCTGCAGCGCCGCACGGGCCTTCTGGCCACGGGCCGCCGCTCGTGACAGGGGATGTACGAGGAGTCGTACGACCGCGGTGAACAGGACGATCGCGCCGGCCGCGGCGGACACGCCCAACAGCGGCTGGAGCAGGTCGGCGAGACGCTCGACCAGGGTGGCGAAAACGGACATGGGTGAGGAGCCCTCCGGCAGGGTGTCGGGTCAGGACGGGACGGCATGACGACCCGCGCCGAACCGGGAGGGTCCTACGCGGTGGTCGTCCGGAGGGAGTGGCCGGGGGCACGGGGGCGTGGCCGGCCGGAGGCGTCCGGGTCGCGTTGCGGCAGGAAGGCCGTACGGCGGGCGCGGTCCCTGATGGCCGTACGCACCCGGTTGGGCGGTACGACGGGAGCGCTGCGCGCGGCGACGAGGGCGGAGACGGCGAGCGCGGAGGAGACGGCGGCGGTCGCGGCGAGCGCGACGGCGGCCGAGAGGCTGCCGGAGTCGAGGAGGAGGACGTCGAGGACGAGGAAGAGGAGGAGCGGCGGGGTGGCGCGCACGGCGAGCCGTTCGCGGATCACGTTCCCTCCCTCTCTCTCGCGCCCCCGGTGCTCATACCTGACCGGTCTCGATCGGTTCCAGGAGCCGCTTCGGCTTGAGCAGCGCCCGGCTGACCGGATCGGCCGGGTCGGGGTCGAGTGCGGGTCCCGGCACCATGAGGACGTCCGGGACGGGTACGAGGGTTCCACGGACGGCACATTCGCCGTACGGGCCGAACTCGGTCCCGCAGCCGGCGTGCAGGAAGCAGCGCAGTCGCAGCACCGGCTCCGGTGAGGGCCGGCCGTCACACCCCGCCGCCGCCCTGTCCGTCCGTCAACCCTCTTGGCCGAGAAAGGCATTGGCACTCCCTGGCCACAGCAATCACTTGAGTCGCTTTGCGCACGACACTCACTCTGAGTACTGGCTTCCGCTCCACGAGAGCGGAGGCGTTTCAGTGTTCAGGGGAGGACGTCCACACATGCGAAGACTCCACGCCTTTTGGGTCGTGGCAGGAGCGGCCGGGCTGCTCGCCGGGGCGGTCACGCCCGCGGCGGCCGGTCCCGCGTCCCCGTTCGACCAGCCGGCCACCACGCCGGCACCACACACCGACACCCAGACCGTCACCCTCATCACGGGCGACACGGTTTCGGTCACCACCGGGTCCGACGGCAAGTCCGCCGTCGACATCGAGCGCGGCAAGGGCCGTGAGGCCGCCACCTTCCTGTCGACCGAGCGCGACGGCGAGGTCAGCGTCCTGCCGGCGGACGCGATCCCGCTGGTGAAGGCGGGCCGTCTCGATCCGACCCTGTTCAACGTCACCCAGCTGGTGAAGCAGGGGTACGCGGACTCGAAGACCGGCACCACGCCGGTGATCGCGACGTACAAGAGCGGCAGCGCGACCCCCGAGGGCGCACGCCGGACGCTCAAGCTGCCCGCGATCGACGGGGCCGCGATGAGCGCGAAGAAGTCGACCTCGTTCTGGGCCGACATCGCTCCCGCGCTCGGCACCGCACCCACCACGAAGGCCGCGAAGCAGCTCGGCGAGGGCATCGACAAGATCTGGCTCGACGGCAAGGTGAAGGCGTCCCTCGACGTCAGCGTGCCGCAGATCGGCGCACCCGAGGTGTGGAAGTCGGGCTACGACGGCAAGGGCGTCGACGTCGCCGTCCTGGACACCGGCGTGGACACCGGGCACCCGGATCTGGCGGGGAAGCTCGCCGAGACGCAGAGCTTCGTGCCGGGCGAGACGGTGCAGGACGGCTTCGGCCACGGCACCCATGTGGCGTCCACGATCGTCGGCTCCGGCGCGGCCTCGGACGGCAAGCGCAAGGGCGTCGCGCCAGGCGCTGATCTGTTCGTCGGCAAGGTGCTCGACAACACCGGCAACGGCCAGGCCTCGTGGATCATCGCGGGCATGGACTGGGCGGCCCACTCGGGCGCGAAGATCGTGTCGATGTCGCTGGGCGGTGACGCCACCGGCCCCTCCGACATCCTGAGCGAGACCGTCGACGAGCTGTCCGCCTCCACCGGCACCCTCTTCGTGATCGCGGCGGGCAACTCCGGTCCGGCCGAGCAGACCATCGGCACCCCGGGCATCGCCGATTCGGCGCTGACGGTCGGCGCCGTAGACAAGTCCGACAAGCTGGCCTCGTTCTCCAGCCGGGGCCCGCGCACCGGCGACTCCGCGATCAAGCCGGAGATCACCGCGCCGGGTGTGGCCATCACCGCGGCCCGCGCCGCCGGCACCTCCATGCCCGGCAGTACTACGGTCGACGACTACTACTCGACGGCCAGCGGTACGTCGATGGCGACCCCGCATGTCGCGGGCGCCGCGGCGCTGGTCGCACAGGCCCACCCCGACTGGACGGGCCAGCAGATCAAGCAGGCGCTGGCGACCACGGCGAAGACCATGCCGGACGCCGACGTCTTCCAGCAGGGCGACGGCCGCGTCGACGCCGTACGGGCGGTGAATCAGGGCGTCTTCGCGACCCCGGCACTGAGCTTCGGCAAGTACGAGGAGGCCGACACCGAGGTCGCCACCAAGGACATCACGTACACCAACACCACGGACAAAGCGGTGGAGTTGAAGGTGTCCTCGTCACTTCACGACGCCGCACTGAACGTGGACACGGTCACCGTCCCGGCGAAGGGCACCGCCACCGTCGCGGTCACGGTCGACCCGGCCGAGGAGGCGACGGGCCGGTACACGGGCCACATCACCGCGAGCGCCGACGGTGTCCTCGTCACCACCGCCGTCGGCTTCGAGAAGCTGCCGAAGACCTACGACCTGAAGGTGTCGCTGCTGGGCCGCGACGGCAAGCCGTCCACGGGCGCGTCGCTCTTCATGCTGCAGGAGCTGAACGGCGCGTACCCCGACACCTACGGGTTCATCGGCAAGGACTACACCTTCAAGGTGCCGGCCGGTACGTATTCCATGGCGTCCTGGATCTCCAAGCGGGACGCGGCCGGACTGGAGGTCGACACCTCGATCGTCGGCGATCCGGAGATCAAGATCGACAAGGACACCGAGGTCGTCCTCGACGCCCGCAAGGCGGTCGAGATCAAGCCGAAGACCAAGGAGGACTCCGAGTTCCGGGGCTTCACCACCACCTGGCACCGGGAAGGCCCGGGCACTGGCTTGGGGGTGGCCTACAGCCAGGGCTGGTGGACCGACCACGTCTATGTGGCGCCCACCGAGAAGGTCACCCAGGGCATGTTCGAGTTCTCCTCGAAGTTCCGTCTGTACGCCAAGGAGCTGACGGCGAGCGTCACCAGCCCGGAGAAGTACGCGCTTCCCCTCGACTACGCGCAGACGTACAACGGCCTCCCCGTGAAGGTCAGCGGTGACCACACGGTGCGGGCGGTGGACGCGGGCGCCGGAACCGCGGCCGACTTCAAGGGACTCGACGTCAAGGGCAAGGTGGCGGTCGTCCACGTGAGCGCCGGTAAGACGGCGGACGAGGCACTGACCAACGCGACCGCGGCCGGGGCCGGTTACGTCCTCGCCTACCAGGAGACGCCCGGGTACTGGCTCGGCTCCGTGCAGAGCATGACCATCCCGCTGATGCTCGCCACCGGCGAGGACGGCGCGAAGCTCGGCGCCCTGCTGAAGAGCGGGAAGAAGGTCAAGCTGAAGCTGGCCGGCACTCCGGTCAGTCCGTACGTGTACAACGTGATGTTCCCGCAGGTGGGGGCCGTCTCGGCCAACCAGACGTACAACCTGAACAGCTCCAACACGGTGAAGCAGACGGTTCGCTACCACGGGGCCCGGGCCGGTGATGTCGGCAAGGACGCCGTGTACCGGTACCGCCCCTGGCAGGGGGCCGACATCGCGACCACCAGCACCGTACAGCTCGGCACGGAGCGCACCGAGTACTACAACGTCTCCGACACCCGGATCTGGCACGCCGTCTATCCCAACTGGAAGGCGATCCAGCCTCAGTGGGGGGCCGTGCGGACCTTCGACAAGGCGGGCAAGCAGCCCGATGAGGACTGGCTGGGCCAGGTCGTCCGCCCGGCGACCGCTCAGCGGTACGGCCTCTCCCAGCGCACCGGTGACAAACTCACCTTGCGGATCCCGGAGCTGAGCGATTCCGCACCGGACCACTACGGATCCGTGGACAACGTCCAGGACACCGCGAAGGGCAAGCTGTACGCGGACGGTCAGCCGGTCGGCGACACCGCACTCGGCGGCTACGGCGCCTTCACCGTCCCGGCGGCGCAGTCCTCGTACCGCCTCGTGGTCGACACACAGCGCACGGCCGACTGGGCGGCGTACTCCACCGGCACCCACACCGAATGGTCCTTCGCCTCGGCGCACACGGACCAGCAGACGGCGCTCGGGCTGCTCTCGGTCGACTACGACGTGGCCGGGCTCAACCTCCTCAACAGTGTTGAGGCCGGGCACACGTCGAAACTCGGCCTCTCCGTCCGGAACCAGTCGGGCGGCGTCACCGCCAGTTCCCTGAAGGCCTGGGTCTCGTACGACGACGGCACCTCCTGGAAGGAAGTGAAGGTCAAGAACGGCAAGGCGGAGCTCAAGCACCCGAAGAAGGGCGCCGGGTTCGTGTCGCTGCGCGTACGGGCCTCCGACCAGGACGGCAACACGGTCGACCAGACGGTCGTACGGGCGTTCGGCCTGAAGTAGGCGACCGCCGCCAAACGTGGCGAAAATTCTTGACAAAGACCGTCTACGGTGCCGGGTCATGGTGAACACGGCATACGACACGGCAAGGGAGACCCCTACCGCGAGCCCCTGGGCCGCGGTGGGGGTCTCCGCGTTCGACGGGCTGTTGTACCAGGCCATCCTCAACCAGCCCGACGCCGGCGCGTCCGGCCGGGCGCCGCCGACCGGTTCCTCCCCGGCCCGGGTCCTCGAGGCCTGCAACCGACTGCTCACGCTCGGGCCGCCAGGCGGGCGGGTCCTTTCCGGTCGCCCCCCAGGCCCGCCGCCCGTCCGGCCGCGTCGCGCCCCGCACCCAACCCGCCCGAGGACGGGTGTGCAAAGACCCGGCGCACTTGTATCAAGTGTTTGACACAAAATCCGGCCCACGGCATCTTGTACTCACCACTTGATACAAGCAGCGACCCGGGGGCTCCATGCTCGACCTCGACACCGTCCCGCCCGAGAGACTCCTGGCCCGCGCCGATCTCTGCGCCCGCTGGGCAGGACTGACCCTCGGCGCCGGGGTCGCCCAGGCACTGGCCACCATGGACAGCGACGACATGGCCATGCCCTTCGTGTCCGCCGTCACCGCCTTCGGCCTCTGCGCGGTCGGCGGAGTACTGCTCGGCGACTCGCTCACCCCGCCCCCGCAGGACGCGGTCCGCACCGCCGGCCTCACCCCGCGCCGGGTCCGGAACCACGTACCACCCCGCATGGCCCCGCTGCTCCTCCTCCAGACCGCATGCGTGGTGGTGCTGCTGGCCATCGGCACGACCGTCGCGGACTCCGACCGCGCGGGCCGGGCCGGCCGGGCCCTCGCCGTCACCTGCGCCGTCGGCCGCACCCGGCACCTCGGCCCCTGGCCGGGCCTCTACTACGCCACCCCGATCCTCGCCTCCCTCACCCTCGGCACCGCCGCCTGCGTCTGGGCCCTGCGCCGCATCGCCCACCGCCCCGGCGGGAACCAGCAGCGCCACGACCGCAGCTGGGCGATCACCGCGGCCTGGGGCCTGCTGGTCTCCAGCCAGCTGCTGCTCGTCCTGGGGATGATCGGCAGAGTGCTGTTCTACTCCCAGTGCGCCGGAATGCTCGGCAACATCACCGCCCTGGTGATCTACCCCCTGGGCCTGCTGAGCCTGTTCACCCTGGTCTGGTGCCTGTTCACCATCGTCGTCCCCCGGGCCGTGGACCATGAATGAGCCCGCCGTCCGCGTCAACACCACCAGCCAGGTACCGCCGTACGAGCAGATCCGCGCCCAGCTCGCCGCCCTGATCCTCACCGGCCGGCTGCCCGAGGGCGAACGCCTGCCGACCGTACGCCAGCTCGCCGCCGACCTGGGCCTGGCGCCCGGCACCGTGGCCCGCGCCTACCGCGAGCTGGAGGCCGCCGAGCTGATCCGCACCCGCCGCGGCGCCGGCACCCGGGTCGCGGCGCTCCCCTCCGAGCCGGCCGCTTACGATCCCGCCCAACTGGCCGCTCTGACCCGCGACTTCACCTCCTCCGCCCGCGCCCTCGGCGCGGACGCGACGGCCATCCTGACGGCCGTACGCGAGGCGCTGGAAGGGCAGGCGTAGGGCCGGGGGTCCAGGGGCGTAGGGGAGCAGGGAGCGGGCACCGCACCTACCTCCGCGGCACCGTCCCGACCAGCTTCCCCCACACCACCAGCCGGTACCGGGAGGTGTACTCGGGGGTGCAGGTGGTGAGGGTGAGGTAGTGGCCGGGGTCCTGGTAACCGTAGGCGGGCCTGGTGAGGGATCGGGGCACCGGCCTGATGACACCCGAGTCACGGGACGAGGTCTGCGGCAGGACCTGGTCGACGGTGTAGGTGTAGATCGCGTCTCGCGTCTCCACTTTGACCTCGTCACCCTTCTTGAGGTGGTTGAGGTACCGGAAGGGCTCACCGTGGGTGTTGCGGTGTCCGGCGAGCGCGAAGTTGCCCGCCTGCCCCGGCTGTTGGGTGTGCGTGTAGTGGCCGACATACCCCTTGTTGAGGACCTTCGGCTTGCTGGTGCCCTCGGCGACGGGCACACGCAGACCGAGGCGGGGAATGCGCAGGACGGCGTAGGCCTGGGAGAGACCGGGCCCGGCGGAGGTCTGCCTCGCGCCACCGCCCGCTCCCCCGGACGCCGACCCGCCACCGGAGCCGGAACCGAAGCCACTGTCCCCGGACCCGCCACCGCCGGCACTGCCGCCCCCGGAGCCCCCGTCCCCGCTGTCGCTCCACTGCCGCTCCAGCGCCTCCACCTTCCGCTCGGCCCCCTCCTTCGCCTCCCGATTGGTCCACCACAGTTGATGGACGACGAGGAGGAGGACCAACACCCCTGAGGTGACGAGGAGTTCGGCACCACTCCAGAGCACCCGCCGGTACCGGGCGCGCCGCCGCCGGGTGCTGTGCTGTACGAGGGGTGTCCGCACGCCGGGCACCATAAGGGGTAGGGGGCAAGGTCTCCAGAGCCGTACGCGACAAAACGCCTCGCGCCCGCCCCCTTGTTCGCCCCCTCGAACCCACCCGCACCCTTCCCCCGGCCCTTCCTCAACAGGTTTGAGAAAGGGCTGTCAGAACCCTCGACAACCTCACACGCCACACCCGATGCTTCGATTCGGCCGAACGGGACCGGCCACAACTCGGAGCGGAGTAGCCATGATCCGACGCAGGACACTGCTTACCGCCACCGGCGGCGCGCTCTTCGGAACCGCCCTCGCGACGGGCACGGCCCGCGCGGACGCGACGATCGCCGTCAGCCCTTCGACGTCGTACGGCAGTTGGGAGGGCTGGGGCACCTCCCTCGCCTGGTGGGCGAACGTATTCGGCAGCCGGACCGACTTCGCCGACGTCTTCTTCACGACGAACTCGGTGACGTACAACGGCACGGCCCTCCCCGGCCTCGGCCTCAACATCGCCCGCTACAACCTCGGCGCGTGCAGCTGGAACACCGTGAGCGGCGAGAGCATGGTCGCCTCCGCGAACATCCCGGCGTACAAGCAGATCGAGGGCTACTGGCAGGACTGGAACAACGAGGACCCCACGTCCTCCGCGTGGGACTGGACGGCGGACGCGAACCAGCGCGCCATGCTCCAGAAGGCGGTGGCGCGCGGCGCCACGACCGAGCTGTTCGCCAACTCCCCCATGTGGTGGATGTGCCTGAACCACAACCCCTCCGGCGCCTCGGGCGGCGGCAACAACCTCCAGTCCTGGAACTACCGACAGCACGCCTCCCACCTGGCGGCCGTGGCGCTGTACGCCAAGAACAACTGGGGCGTGAACTTCGCGACGGTCGAGCCCTTCAACGAGCCGTCGTCCTCCTGGTGGACGGCGACCGGCACACAGGAGGGCTGCCACATGGACGCGACGGTCCAGTCGGCCGTCCTGCCGTACATGCGCAGCGAGCTGGACAGCCGCGGCCTGACCTCGACGAAGATCGCGGCATCCGACGAAACGAGCTACGACCTGGCACGCACGACGTGGAACTCCTTCTCCTCCACCACGAAGGGGTACGTCAACCGCGTCAACGTCCACGGCTACCAGGGCTCGGGCGGCCGCCGCGACCTGCTCTACACGGACGTCGTGACGACGGCCGGCAAGGCCCTGTGGAACTCCGAGACCGGCGACAACGACGGCACCGGCTACACCCTCGCCTTCAACCTCCTCTACGACTTCCGCTGGCTGCACCCCACGGCCTGGGTCTACTGGCAGGTCATGGACCCGTCCACGAACTGGGCGATGATCGCGTACGACGCGAGCACGCTGCAGGCGGGGGCCGTCCAGACGAAGTACTACGTCATGGCCCAGTTCAGCCGCCACATCCGCCCGGGGATGAAGATCCTCGACACGGGCGTGAGCTACGCGACGGCCGCGTACGACGCGAGCGCGAAGCGCCTGGTCATCGTGGCCCTGAACACATCCACCTCCGCCCAGACCCTGACCTTCAACCTCTCGAACTTCACCACGGTGACCGGCGGCACCGGCGGCCTGGTCCCCCGCTGGAACACCGTCACGACGGGCGGGGACCAGTACAAGGCGTACTCGGACACCTACCTGAGCGGGAAGACCGTGAGCGTGCCGTTCGCGGCGAAGTCGGTCCAAACCCTGCAGATCGACGGCGTGACGATCTAGAGCCACCGGCTTGGGCCGCCCCTGGCCTGCAGCTATCTCACTTTTGTCAGCGGCGGGCAGTACGGTGTCGTCCATGCGCCCCGACACGCCCGCCGAGAACGTCGACCACACCACCGAAGCGGCACGCCTGGAGCGGACCGCCGGCCTGTATCCCGAGGACGCGGAGGCCCTGCTGCTGCAGGCCGCGGCCCACCTGGAACTGGCCGGCGACCGCCCGGCGGCCACGGCCCTCTACGACCGCCTGCTGTCGTCCCCGGCCGACCTGGACACCCCCCACCTGGTCCGGGCCCTGAAGGCCTCGAACCTCTGGGAGTACGACCACGAGGCCGAGGCCCGAGCCATCATCGAGGGCGTCCGCGCGGCCGCGCCCCGGGACCCCGCCCCCTGGGTGATCGTCGCGGAGTCCCTGGAGTCCCACGACGAGCTCGAGGCGGCCGAGGCGACGTTCACGGAGGCCGCGCGCCTGCTGCTGACGGACGTCCCGGAACCCCCCTACGCCACGCACCCCCTCCTCTTCGGCCGCCACCGCGTCCGCCGCATGCTGGGCCTGCCCCACGACAACTGGGACACCCTGGCGGACACCCTCCACTCCTCCCCCGTCTCCCTGGACGAACTCCACGACCCGAAGCGGGTGTGGTCCCTGGGCTCCGACAACCCGGCGGAGTTGGAAGCGGAGATCTCCCGCCTCCGAGCCGAGCTGGGCGCCTACCGCGAGGCCCTCTCCCGCCCCTTCCCGGTGGCGGTCCTGCACTGGCCGGCGGAAGAACTCGCGGAACTGGTCGTCGCGTACCCCTCCCTGGAAACGGAGTACCCGTCCCACGAGGAACACCTGGCGACGATAGAGGGCTCCCTGCGCGAGCTCTCCGCCTCCGGCACGGCGAACCTCGGCATCGTGACCGGAACCGTCCCCTCCTACGAGGCCTTCGCGGCGTCGGAGGGAGCATCCCCGGCAGACGGCGACCTCCTCCCGCAGTACGCGACGACATTGGCGGCGCGGGGACGGGCAGTGGCTTGGCCGCCGCAGCGGGGGGCTGGTTGTTGGTGTGGGTCGGGGAAGGCCTATGAGGGGTGCCACGGAGCGTGAAGGCGTAGCCCGCAGAAAAGCCAGCACGACTTGTCGGTGCCTCCTGATACAACCGACTCAGCGATCACATCGGTGAGAGGGATCCTTCATGCGCCCGGAGTCGGTTGACAGCTCAACGCCCGTCGTCGGCCTGTACGAGACACTGATCACCCGGCGGCTAGAGCAGCGCATGCAGGACCTGGATGCGGCTGGGTGGAAGGCCGTCGAGGGGGAGGTCAGCAAGGAATCCGCGCCGCATGTGCTGGCCCGCCATGTTGCGGAGATCATGCGGCGTGTCCTGCGCGACCTGCCCCTCGATGAGCAGGTCGTGGCCGCCAACAAGATCTTGGACTCTCTCTGCACAGTTGACGGCGCCCGCGAGTGGATCGATGCGGTGGTGGACGGCCCCCGTCAGTTGCTTGCCATAGCCGAACAGGAAGCGCCCGGCGTCTATGCCATCCGTCCTGCCACACCGCTCTCTGAGAGCTCGCTCCTTACCAACTCTCCTGAAGATCCGAGCCTCGGCTTCGAACTGCGGGCCGAACTCGCCACGGCGGACCGTGTTGACCTGCTGTGCGCCTTCGTGAAGTGGTACGGCATTCGTGTCCTGGAAAGCTCGCTCCGCGAAGCTGCCCAGCGCGGCGTCCCGATTCGTGTCATCACCACGACGTACATGGGCGCCACCGACCGACGTGCCCTCGACCGTCTGGTCCGAGACTTCGGTGCGGAAGTGAAGGTCAACTATGAGACCCGCTCGACTCGCCTGCACGCCAAGGCCTGGCTGTTCCGCCGCAATAGCGGCTTCGACACCGCGTATGTAGGTAGCTCCAACCTCTCTAAAGCCGCACTTCTGGACGGCTTGGAGTGGAACGTTCGCCTGTCGTCTGTCGCGACACCCGCCGTGCTGAGCAAGTTTGAGGCCAGCTTCGACTCGTACTGGAATGACATCGCCTTCGAGCCCTACGACCCGGACCGCGACGCCCGCAAACTGGACGAAGCTCTGGGAGTGGCGGGTGGTTCGATGCCCGGCCAGGACTCCAAGATCAGCCTCTCGGGCCTTGAGATTCGACCGTACCCGCACCAAGCAGACATGTTGGAGCGGCTCCGCGTCGAGCGTGAGATTCGTGGGCACCAGCACAACCTGCTAGTCGCCGCGACCGGGACAGGCAAGACCGTCATGGCCGCCCTCGACTACCGCAATCTACACAAGCAATGGGGCGGCAAGCCGTATCCGCGACTGCTCTTCGTGGCTCACCGCAAGGAGATCCTGAAGCAGTCGCTACGCAAATACCGTGAAGTACTCGACGATGCCTCCTTCGGCGAGGCACTCTTCAGCGGCGAACTACCGCGCGACTGGCAGCACGTCTTCGCTAGCGTCCAGTCACTTACTGGCCAGAGACTCGAACAATTCGCCCCGGATCACTTCGACATCATCGTTGTTGACGAGTTCCATCACGCTACGGCCACAACGTATCGCCGCGTTCTTAACCACTTCAAGCCCAAACAGCTCCTCGGCCTCACTGCCACTCCTGAGCGTACCGACGGGCTGAATGTGCAAGACGAGTTCTTCGAGGGGAGGATCGCCGCCGAAATGCGACTGTGGGAGGCGCTCGACAACGACCTCCTCTGCCCGTTCCACTACTTCGGCGTGCCCGATGGAACGGACCTCACCCGCCTCAATTGGCGTTCAGGAACGTACGATCAGAGCCAACTCGGCGACTTGTTCTCCGCTGATCATGCTCGGGCCCGCATCGTCATCAAGCAGGTGCGCGACAAGGTGTCCGACCCGACGAGCATGCGGGCGCTGGGCTTTTGCGTCACTAGAAAGCACGCCCATTTCATGGCGAAATGCTTCCAGGACGCAGGGTTCAAGGCTGCCGCCTTGGATAGCGAGTCGAAACCAGAACTCCGCGACCGAGTCCTGTCCGAACTCAAAGCCGGAGAAATCCAGGTCATCTTCTCCGTAGACCTGTTCAACGAGGGCTTGGACATCCCCGACGTCGATACGCTGCTACTCCTGCGCCCGACGAACAGTGCCACGGTATTCCTTCAACAACTCGGCAGAGGATTGCGCCGCACGCCCGACAAACCCGTACTCACTGTGCTCGATTTCATTGGCCAGCATCGCGCTGAGTTCCGGTTTGAGGAGCAGTTCCGTGCGATGACCAACCTGTCACGCAATCGGCTCCTTGAGCATGCTGAGCGCGACTTCCCTCTACTGCCGTCCGGCTGCCAGATCATCCTTGAAGGAAAGTCCAAGGACCTCGTGCTGGAAAACATCCGCATGCAGATAAAGGCAACCGTTCAGACTCTTGCCAAGGAAGTCAGGACCTTTGATACACCGCTCCTCGCCGACTACCTCAGAGAGAGTCGCCGCGAAATCAAGGAGTTGTACAAATCAAACAACTCGTGGACAGGCATCCTGCGCCGTGCCGGCCTGGCCAATCTGCCCGAACAGGCAGGCGAAGCAGACCTCTTGAAGCGCGTGCACGCATTCCTACATGTCGACGACCTCGAACGCGCTGAGGCATATACCCGCCTGCTAAGCGATGACGCCCCTACGTACGAGGATCTGAACCCGAGGGACCAAACATACGCACGGATGCTCTTCTTCAATCTCTGGGACAAAGCTGGTGGTTTCGGCTCCTACACGCAGGGCCTTGAATCACTGCGGGAGCAGCGAGCCCTCCGTAGCGAGCTGCGACAGGTACTCGAGCACGCGATGGGTCAGGCCGACCACTTCCCCATCCCCCTGGATGGCCCGCATGCCCACATCCCTCTGAAGATCCACAGCGCATACAACCGCTCCGAGATTCTGGCCGCGCTTGGCGTCGCTCGCCTCGGCGGACAGATGCCAGGCTCGTTCGCGCAGGGCGTCCTGTGGGACGAGCCCAACCTGACGGACGCGCTGCTGATCACGCTTGAGAAGAACGAAAAGGACTTCTCCCCAACCGTCCGGTACAAGGACTATGCATTGAGCCCTGCCCTCTTCCATTGGGAGTCCCAGAGCACGACCGCTGACACCTCCCCTACTGGGCTGCGCTATCAACAGCACGTGCAACGTGGCAGTCACGTACTGCTGTTCATGCGGCGTTACAAGGACACCGACATCGGCAAAGCCCAACCGTGGATGCTGCTCGGCCCTGCGACATACGTCCGACATGAGGGCACCAGACCCATGGCCATCACCTGGCAACTGGACCATGAGCTGCCCGCGGATGTGTGGTTGTACTCGGCCATCACCGCGGGTTAGGAGTCTCGACGACCTTCATGCAACACCACCGATCTCAGCTTCAAAGTGAGTCTGGGCCCGGTCGAGTACGTCACCGGGGTCATGACCGTGCGCACGCAACCAGTGCAGTACGTCGGCCATGACCTCAATGGCAGCTTCTGCTGCCGCTGCCCTATCCAGCAGGCTGCCACGCCCTGCGGTGGCTCTACCGCGCGGGGAAGACCAGGATCCGTACAACTCAAAGATCGCCTCAGCCCGCGTGACGCGGGGACCGCTTGACCGGCTACAGGTGGCGGCTTCAACAGCGAGCTCACACCACACCACCTTGGAGTCAGCGCGCAGGATCACACCCCACCGGTGGTCCGTCATGGCGTCGACGAGTGCCATGCCCCGTCCCGATTCCAGGTTGCTGTTGGCAGCGAGCAACGTGGGCAACACTCGCGGATCGGGATCCTCAACCTCCAAACGTAGATGCAGCTCAGAGACCTCCATGCGCAGTTTTGTGGGCGTTCCCTCGCCCACATGTTGAATGACGTTGGTCACCAGCTCGGACACGCAGATCTGCGCCGCGTCGACGTGATCGGGCAGCCCCCACAGGATGAGCCGGAGCTTCAACATGCGCCTCAATTGGGCGACTTCCTTTGGATCGGCAGTGAACGTGTGGAGCCAGGGCTCCCGTCCGACACGACCACTTACGTAGAGCATCTCGCTCACCTTTCACGCATCGTCGCGCACTGACACTTAGTGGTGACTGCCAGTGACAGAGTTGCAGCGACTGTCCCTTCCTGCAACATGCACGAAGGGATTCCCTCGTTAGGGTGATTGGTCTTTCGTGCCCCTTCCGATGGGATGGACCTGCCACCAATCCCCGAGGAGTTGACATGGCTGGATCCCCCACGGCTCGCCGTCGCCGGCTTGCGATTGAGCTCAAGCGACTACGCGAGGAGAGTGGCCTAACCTGCAGCCAAGTAGGCAAGGAGCTGGACTGGAGCAGCTCCAAGGTCAGCCGCATGGAGACGGGACAGGGGCGAGTCCAAGCCTCAGACGTCGACGCTCTAAGCCGCTTCTACGGCATCCCTGAACAGCTACGCGACCTCCTGAAGTCGCTGGCCAAGGACTCCAAGACGAAGGGATGGTGGCATGCCCACAGCCATGCAATCCCCGCCTGGTTCTCTGTGTATGTCGGCCTCGAGCAGGCCGCTTCCACCTTGCGCAACTACCAAGCAGAGTTCATCCCAGGCCTGCTTCAGACCGATGAGTACGCAGCCGAGCAGTGCCGCGCCTGGGTCGACCACACCCCAGAGGATATCCAGCGCATGGTCGACGTCCGGATGCGTCGCCAAGAGCTGCTCACCAGGGAGGGCGCACCCGATCTGTGGGCCGTTATGCATCAAAGTGCACTACAGCACCTGGTCGGCAGCCGCCAGGTCATGTCCCGCCAGCTCGAACGTATGCTGGAAATCAGTAAGTTGAAGAACGTGACCGTCCAGGTCCTGCCGCTCGACGCAGGCGCCTACCCCACCACCGGGTCATACACGATCCTCGGCTTTCCGGAGCAGGAGGCCCCTGACGTGGTCTATCGAGAGGGGCTTACCGATTCGGTCTACCTCGAAGAGCCCAAAGATGTGACCCTCTACACGAAGGCGTTCGACCATCTCAGAGCCTTGGCGCTGAGCCCCCAACGCTCAACCCTGCTGATCACGAAACTCTTGGAGGAGCACTCCCGATGATGCCGTCATCCAGCGTCCAGTGGCGTAAGAGCAGCTATAGCAACGGCATGGGGGGTGAGTGCTTGGAGGTAGCGATACTCACCGAGGCAATCGCGGTGCGCGACTCCAAAGTTGCCCCGGGGCCCCAAGTTACGTTGAGCAATGCGGCGTGGCAGAGCTTCATAGGGGCTCTTGCCTCAATACAGGCAGGAACCTGCTAGCTGACCGGCTGTCGCGGATCGCGGATGATCTCACCAGCTCGCTGGAGGAAGGCGGCGTGCGCCTCCATCATCTCGCCTCTTATCCGACTGAAACTGGACCAATCCATGCTCGGACCCGAAGAGCTCACATCCTCAACATGTAGCAGGGCCCGCACCGCCTCGACCGACTTTCCCGTGAGCGCATAAGCCAGCGAACTTGCCTCACTCGGTCCCCATAGTGCTAATTGACTAGTTTTTTCCTGAAGTTCGAGGGTGCGCTCTCGCACCTCACTCCCCGTTGACCCATCAAGTCGGCGCCCATTTCGGACCTCGGGCGTGATACGGGAAAATACCTCATCCAGAGCCGCATACGCCGCGATGAGGGCAGCAAAGGACTGATGCCGCTGGCTACGCACCCATTGCCAGTGCTCCGCCGCCGCCTGACCGTGCACCTGCGCCAGTGCTGCCTCAACCGCTTTATGCCCGCCGACCTCTGCTCCATGCTTGGCGTACCTACCAGCGATCACAGCCCCGATAACCGCGGCCACGAAAGCGATAACGCCCGAGACGACTGTGCCAGTTGCATCGCTCATCGGGCCATCCTCGCCTGGGCCCAGCACAGACACAACATCCCTCTCGGCCGCCTCTGCCGCTCCCCCCGCACGCCGTGAGCACCGCAACCATTAATCTCGACTCATGACAACGCCCACGCCCGGGTTTCAGCCCGGCGCCATCCTCACGCGTGACGAAATCCATCCCGTACTCGGCGGAAGCAGCTACGCCGGAATCTGCCCAGCAGTGGAGAAACGGAACGTTCTCCTGTTCTCGGACAGCAAGATTGGCGAGCGCTATGGATATCGCGATGGATGGCTCGCCGAGGACGACACCATGGGCCCAATATTTACCTACACCGGAGTCGGCAAGCGGGGCGATCAGGTCCTTAGCGGTGGAAATGCCGCAATCCTAGAACATGCCGACAAGAGGCGCACTCTACATCTTTTCATCGCGGTAGGAAAGGTCCCGGGAAGCGACACGCGAACGCATAGATATATAGGAAGATTCAAGGTTGACGAACGCAAGCCATTCGAGATACGGGAGGCCAAAGACGAATTAGGCCAAGACCGCAATGTCATCGTCTTTCGATTGCGCCCCATTGGCCCTCACATACGTGAAACTTCCGACACTCTCCCACCGGCACCCAGCTCGAGGTTTCGATTCCATCGCACTGCAGGTCGCCTCGCCCGGACATACCGCCGCCAGAGGCGCCAGCACCAGCAGCCAACCGACGTCGACCAGGTAGAAGCGACCCGCGACGCTCTGGCAGACGCCTTCGAGGAGCGAGAAACCACAACTGGAGAAAATATAGTTCAAATGGAGTTGTCAATGCGAAATTCGACGACTCGACTCTTATTCGACCTATACAACCAAACGAACAATACACTGTATGAGCCGACGGGTAGTGCAGCAAGCGAGTCGATCACCCAGGCCCTTGCTCAACTCCTCCACGCCCGGCACCACTTGAGAAATCTCATCCACGATCAGCCTCTCCACCTTATGGTGCTCACACCAACGCTGCCCGGCGAAGATCTCCGTGATCTGCTCGCTGAACACGGGATTGGCATCGTGTATCAAAACGACACCGGCGGTTTCTCCGAGTTCGAGGGAAACCCCGCCGCCTCGAACGGCACTCCCCGAAGCTTTCGCTGCGCGGATTGCCCTGTGCCTGCCTAGAACTCCAGTTGGTGCGCTGCTGACCGTTGAGCATCACCCTGCTGTTGGCAACGCCCTTGCTCCCTGTGAGAGTTGGGCATGATGGGCAACGCATGATGAAGAGTCATGAAATGTAGCTCGGCTGGGACTTGAAACGGAGCTTCTGTGACCCTTGAGCTGCGGCATTACGACGACCTCGAGCGGGTGCGGCAGACGCTCGTGGACATTCATGTCGAGGTCCGGCGGCGGGACTTCGGGCTCACCGGCCCGTTCCACTCCGCCGAACGCTTCGACGAGCGGCTGGGCAGGCACAGGGGGGTGTCCGGCTGGGAGGCGGTCGTCGCGTACGACGGGGTCGAGCCCGCCGGCTTCGTGTACGCCACTCCGCTTCTGCCCGGCACACGCTGGTGGACGACGATGACCGCCCCGCTGCCCGACGGGTACACCGCGGAGACGGGCGAGCGCACGCTCGCGCTGAACGAGATCGTGGTCCGGCGGCCCTGGCGCGGGACCGGGCTCGCGCGGCGCATCCACGACGATCTCCTGGCGGGCAGGTCGGAATCCCGGGTCACCCTGCTGGTCAACCCCAAGGCGGGCGACGGCAGAGTCCAGGCCGTCTACGAGCGTTGGGGGTACGAGAAGATCGGCGAACAGCAGCCGTTCCCGGACTCTCCGGTCTTCGCCGCGATGATGCGCGACCCACTCGTCCTCGACGGACCAGGAAGTCCTGCGTGATCCGGGGGGGGGGACGGTGGGTCCTACGCCAACGAGCGTCCCATCGCCTCCCCCGCTCCCTCGCCCGGGGGTTCTCCGCGCCCTCGATGATGTGGTTCATGAGGTAGCCGGAGGCGCGGTCGTGGTCCGGGGCGGCGAAGGCCAGGGAGCCGCCTCGGCCGGAGTGGCCGAGGGCGGCCGGGTCGGCCCGGTCAGTCGATCCGGGCGGAGCCGCCCAGGTTCCAGGCGGGGAGTGCGCCCTTGCCGTCACGGTCGATGTCGTACGTGACGGTCCCGTCGGCGCTCCAGGTGAGCGCTCTGCTGTGGCTGTACCACTTCCCGCAGGTGCCGCTCCAGGCGCTTGACGTGTTGATGTCGTATCTCAGGTCACAGACACGCGACGCCTTGACGATGTCGCCGAGGTCGGGGTCGTGCTGTTCGACCCGCACCTGGAGGTCGAACTGGTCGAACTTCCGGTTGTCGTCGAGATCCGTGCCGCCGCCTCCCGACCACGTGTAGTAGGCGGTGGCCTCGTACCCGCCCTCGGAGTAGTGCTCGATGCACAGATTGACCGCGAAGTGCACGTCGCTGCCAGGGGTGGAGAAGGTCTTGTCCTGGTAGCCGCTGCAGGCGGAGTCCACCGCGTAGGCGGGGCCGACCGTCAAGGCGGTCATTCCTCCGAAGGCGAGCAGGAACGCCGCCCCCGCTGTTGCTGCACGCCGGACGTCAACCATCATGCGAGTGCCTTCCGTTGTTGCGATATCGAGGTGGGACTCGGGAGGTTCCGGCCGATGGGGCGCTTCGCGCTCGGATCGTGTTCCGGTCCGGCGAGAGGCAGCCGCTTCGAGGGCATCGCCGTCTTCTCGGTGTGGCACCGCTGACGGTCACCGCGGCAAGGCCCGCCATAGCCGGCGGGGCAGGTCGCGTACGGGAATGTCCCGCCGACGGAATCCGGCCTTCGTGCTGTTCCTCGGTTCCTCTCCGGGCAACTGGTCCAACGCGCCGCCGACCCGCATCCCCCGAACGGGCCGCGCGGCGCGTGGACCCAGCCTCCCGGGTCGTCCGGGCGGATGGGAGGGGTCCAGCGGGCCCCTGGCTCACGGTGTTGCGCCGTGCCTCCGCCCTCGGTCACGCGGTCACAGCCGGCCTGTCTACGATTCCAGCCAAACTGAATTCGGCCAGAAGGGCCATGACCGGCCATGAACAGACGCACCGAACTCCGCGCCTTTCTCCAGTCCAGACGCGCCCGGCTGAGCCCGTCCGAGGTGGGTCTGCCGACGTTCGGAGGGGTTCGCCGGGTGCCGGGGTTGCGACGTGAGGAACTGGCACAGCTGGCCGGGGTCGGGATCGACTACTACGTCCGACTGGAACAGGGACGCAACGACAAGGTCTCCGCTTCCGTACTCGACGCGGTAGCCCGCGCGCTGCGTCTGGACGAGCTGGAGCGTGTCCATCTGCACAATCTCGCCCGCCCCGACCGGAACCGGAGACATCCGCCCGCCGCGGACAGCGTCTCGGAGGGCACCCAATGGCTGCTGGACAACATGCCGGACACCGCGGTGTTCGCCATGGGGCGCCGGACGCAGGTACTGGCGTGGAACCGCCCCGCCTCGAAGATCTTCCTCGACTTCGACCCCGTACCGGAGCGCAACCTGGCCCTCCTGGTGTACCGGCAACCCGCCATCCGGCAGCTGGTGCTCGACTGGCAGGTCATGGCACGGCACATCGTCGCCTGGCTGCGTCTGGAAGTGGGCCGCCATCCCGAGAACCCGGAGACGAACGCGTTCATCGCGGAACTCGCCGCGACTGACCCCGACTTCCTGCGGCTGTGGAACGAACAGGACGTCGTCGACCCCATGCACGGCACCTACCGCCTCCGGCACCCGCTGCTCGGTTCGCTCACCTCCACCTTCCGGACGCTGCTGCTTCCCGAGGACCCGGACCAGCTGCTGATCGTCTACGCCCTCGAGCCGACCCCTTCCGGACCGGGGGAAGCGGAGAGCGCGATCTGGAGCACACCACCGGATCACGGACCGGTCCTGCAGGGGTGCTGCCCCACCCACGACATCGCCACTTTCATCGTGCGCGGCAGCGGTCTGACATGACCTGACGTGACGGGAGGTGTGAGCCAGGCCACGGGAACTCCTCCGAGGGGGCGGAGAGGTAGGGGTGTGAGGTCCAACGAGAACCGTGCCGACGGCGGCGATGACGGAGATGACGGCGACGGCCGCGACAGGCTGCTGCGGGGGCGGGTGCGGGATGGGGAGCGGGCGGCGTTCGGTGAGCTGTACGAGCTCTACGCCACGGCCGTCTATCACCATGCCCTGCGGCTGACCGGCGACTGGTCGGTGGCGGAGGAGGTCATGTCGGAGACGTTCCTCGCCGCTTGGCGGGGGCGGGGGGACGTGGAGGGTGAAGGGGGGTCGCTGCGGCCCTGGTTGTTCGGGATCGCCACCAACAAGGCACGCAACGCCGATCGGAGTCTGCGGCGGCGGCTGGCCTTCCTGGCCCGGCGGACGCAGGACGAGGAGGTCGGTGACTTCGCCGAGGAGGTCGCCGGGCGGGTCGACGACGCGCGACGGCTGGCGGAGGTACGGCGGGTGCTCGGCCGGCTGAGACGGCACGAGCGGGAGGTCATCGCGCTGTGCGTGTGGGCGGGGCTCGACTACGCGCAGGCTGCGGAGGCGCTCGGGGTGCCCGTCGGGACCGTACGGTCGCGGTTGTCGCGGGCGCGGGCCCGGCTGCGGGGGTTCGTCGAGGAGGGCGAGGAGCGTGGTGCGCATAACTCGCCTATGGGATTTATGGAACCGCGTGCCCGTCGCGGAGAGGTAGGGAGTGAGGCCGCGTTCGTGGCCCTGCCCATTCAGGAGGAAGCCCGATGAACCCCAACCCGACGGCAGGTGCCGAGCAGGAGGGTCATGACGAACTCGGGGAACTGGCGGAACTGGCGCGGTTGCTGCCGGCCGGTTCGCTCGGGACGGGGCTGCCTTCCGGGCGTCACTCCCAGCACAAGGATGTTCTGATGCAGCTCATCGACCGTGACAGCGGCCGTGGCGGAGAGAACAGTCGCTCCATGCCCCGGGTCCGCAGGTATCTGCGGCCCGCGCTCGTCGTCGGTGCCGCCGCCGTCGCCGTCTCACTGGCCGTCGGGGTGACCGTGGGGGTCGGTACGGGGGACGGCGGTACGGCGGCCCGGGGCGGCGCGAGCGGCACGCCCACGGGAGGCAGCCCCAGCGCGGCCGTCACGCTCGACCGGATCGCCGCCGTCGCGATGCGCACCGATGTCGCGGCGGTGCAGGACGGCCAGTGGGTGTACGTGCGCACCCGGTCCGTCGACAACGAGGCGGACTGGGGGCAGCCGGTGAAGCACAGCGCGCCGCAGGACCGGGAGGTGTGGTTCTCGCAGGAACCCGGGCCGCTGATCAAGTACGGGCTGATCCGCGACGAGAACGGCGACAGCCCGATCAGGATCCTGGTGCCGAAGGGCTCCCCCGGCGAACGCGCCGGGATCGACCGGCCCACCTACGCCTGGCTGGCCTCCCTGCCCACCGATCCGGACGCGCTGCTGAAGCGGCTCTACGCCGAGACGCCAGTCTCCGACGGGGACGACAAGGACCAGGCCGTCTTCGAGCGGATCGGCGAACTCGTCCAGGAGCAGATCCTGCCGTCCGCCACCGCCTCGGCGATCTACCGGGCCACCGCGCGGATTCCCGGCGTGGCCGAGGTGGACGACGCGGTGGACGCCGTGGGGCGGCGCGGCATCGCCATCGCCCGCACCAACACGGCGATGGGCCTGCGCACCGAGTGGATCTTCGATCCGGAGACCCTCGGTTATCTCGGCGAACGGTCCGTCCTCACCCGGGACTCCGCGATGGGCGAGGCGGGGACCGTGTTCGACACCCGTGCCGTACTGGAGCGTGCCGTCGTCGACAAGCAGGGGGAGGAGCCGGGCGGGCGGCGGCGGACGGAGCGGAGTTAGACGACGGCTCCCCCCTTCCCCCCTGCTTTCCCGTGATCGTCGCCACGCTAGCCTCGTAGGTGAGCGACAGGTCAGGGCGAGGAGGCAGGCATGCGCAAGGTGCCCAGTTCGGTGGTTGCGGCGAGTGGGCTCGTCGGCGGGTACGGCGTGGCCCGGTGGACGAGGAGGCGGGAGCTCGGCGGGGCCGTGCTGGCCGTCGCGGGGGCCGCGGCCGCGCAGCAGTGGCGGCAGCGGGCGGGCGGGAAGGCCGCGGGGGCGCTGAGCGCCGCGTACGTCGCCGCCTTCGCCGGGTCGCACCCGCTGGCCAAGAAGGTGGGCGCCTGGCCGGCCGTCTTCGGGGTGGCGGGTGCCGTCGCGCTGGCCTCCTGGGCGGTGGCCGACCGGCGGGGCTGAGCCGCCCCGGCAGGAGGTACCGGGCGGGGGCGGGGGCGCGCACCGGACCACCGTCCCCCATGATCGTGCGGCCGGGGTCGACGACCGGAGCGTGGGCGGCCGGAGCGCCGGGGCCGGGTTTTCGTTATCCCCGTGGTCCCCGGCCGTCTCCGGTGCATGCACCTGACTCGACCTCGACAGATCAGCCGGCGGAGTGTGCTGAAGGCGGCGGGCGTGACGGCCGGAGCCGTCGGTGTGGCCGCCGCCGTCCCCACGACCCCCGCCGCCGCGGCCGGATACGCCCACCCCGGCCTCCTGCACGCCCGCGCCGACCTGGACCGGATGGCCGCCAAGGTGAAGGCGGGCGCAGCGCCCTACACGGCCGGGTACGCCAGGCTGACCGCCAACCGGCACGCCCAGAGCGGGTGGACGGCGAACCCGCAGCAGACCGTGGTCCGGGGCGGCGCCGGGCAGAACTACGCGATCCTCTACAACGACCTGCACGCCGCCTACCAGAACGGCCTGCGCTACCACGTCGGCGGCGACACCGCGCACGCCGACACCGCCGTCGCGATCCTCAACGCCTGGTCGGCGAAGCTGACTTCGCTCGCGGGCAACGCCGACCGGTTCCTGGCCGCCGGGCTGTACGGCTACCAGGCCGCCAACGCCGCCGAACTCGTCCGCGACCGGCCGGACTTCGAGCTCGAACGCTTCCAGAAGATGCTGAGCACCGTCTTCTCCCCGCTCAGCGAGAGCTTCCTGGTCAAGCACAACGACGCCGTCGTCACCAACTACTGGCCCAACTGGGACCTCACCGCCCTGGCCTGCGTCCTCGCCACCGGCATCTTCTGCGACGACACCGCGAAGGTCGAGCAGGCCGTCGAGTACTTCAAGAACGGCTCCGGGCTCGGTGCGGTGAAGCACGCCATACCCGTCGTCCAGGACGACGGCCTCGCCGAGTGGCTGGAGGCCGGGCGCGACCAGGGGCACGCGCTGCTCGGGGTCGGGCTGATGGGCACGGTCTGCGAGATGGCGTGGAACCAGGGCATCGACCTGTACGGCTACGACGACAGCCGTTTCCTCAAGGGCGCCCAGTACGTGGCCAAGTGGAGCCTGGGCGGCGAGGTGTCCTACACCGCCAACACCCGTAAGAAGGGGGCGATCGGGGGCTGGTCCGGGACCGAGACGGCGTCCGACGCGGCCGGGGTCGATCCGACGATGACCCGGCCCATCTGGGCGATGATCGCCAACCACTACACCAAGCGGCGGGGACTGTCGGCGCCCTACCTCACCCGGATCGCCGCGAAGGCGGCACCCGAGGGCGGGGGCGGGGACTACGGACCCGACAGCGGGGGGTACGACCAGCTGGGGTTCGGGACGCTGGCGTTCACGCGGGACAAGGTTTCGGCGGCGGCCGGTTCCGCGGCGGCGGGCTCTTCCGCGGCGCCGTCCCCCGCCGGGGGGCGTTCGGCCACGGCAGTGGATCCGTCGGCCACGCCCTCCGCCGGTGCGACTGCGGCCTCCGCCAGGAGTGACGATCTCGCGGCCACCGGGTCCACCGACCTCGTCGCCTGGTCTGCGGCGACGGGGCTCACGGCGCTTGCGGGGGGTTTGCTGTTGCTGCGGCGGCGGGACCGGGCGGGGCGGAAGGTGTCGGCGGAATAGGCGGGCTCGCCGGGGCCGGCCGGGGTGGGTCGAGGCGCTGCCCGCTGAGGGGTGCCGCCGCGCCCACCCTCCCCCATCGCCCCGGCGGCACGACTGCCCGCAGCTACGCGGGTTTCGCGGGTGACGACTGCTTCAGTTTGCCTGTTGTTGCTCCCCTTGCCTTTGATGCCGCCGCCGTCAGTGGGCGGGCGATGTCCTCCAGGGAGCGGCGTTCCGCGTTCACCGCCAGGAATGCCGCCACCAGGCCCGCCGCGCACATCAGGGTCGCGCCGATGGAGAAGGCGAGGACCGTGTCGCCGACCTTGCCCGTGTCGGTGAGGTCGGCGAACAGCAGGGGGCCGCTGATGCCGCCGGCCGCGGTGCCGAGGGCGTAGAAGAAGGCGATGGACATGGCGCGGGTCTCCATCGGGAAGACCTCGGAGACCGTGAGGTACGCGCTGGAGGCGCCGGCCGACGCGAAGAACAGGACCGCGCACCAGCAGGCCGTCATCGTGGTCGCGCTCAGCGAACCCCGGTCGAACAGCCAGGCCGTGCCGAACAGCAGCAGACCTGACAGCAGGTACGTCGACGAGATCATCACCCTGCGGCCGACCGTGTCGAACAGCCTGCCCAGCAGCAGCGGGCCGCAGAAGTTGCCGATCGCGATGACGGCGAAGTAGTAGCCGGTGTCGCCGCTCGGCACGTCGAAGAACGTGGTCAGGATCGCGCCGAAGCCGAAGGTGATCGCGTTGTAGAGGAAGGCCTGGCCGATGAAGAGGGCGAAGCCGAGGATCGAGCGGCGGCGGTATTGGGAGAACACCGTGCGGGCGATCTCGACGAAGGAGACGCTGCGGCGCTGGTGGATGGTGAGTTCGCCCTCCGGGCGGGCCAGCTCGGTATCGCCGTTCTCGGCCTCGATGCGGCGCTCGATCGACGTCACGATGTCCTCCGCCTCCCGGTCCCGGCCGTGGATCAGCAGCCACCGCGGGCTCTCGGGGACATGGCGGCGGACGAGGAGGATGACCAGGGCGAGGACCGCGCCGAGCGCGAAGGTCAGCCGCCAGCCGACGTCCGCGGCGAAGATGTCCGTGTTCAGCGCGACGATCGACAGCAGTGAACCGGCGACGGCGCCCAGCCAGAAGCTGCCGTTGATGATCAGGTCGACCCGGCCCCGGTACTGGGCCGGGATCAGCTCGTCGATCGCCGAGTTGATCGCCGCGTACTCGCCGCCGATGCCGAAGCCGGTGAGGAAGCGGAAGAGCAGGAACCACCAGGTGTCGAAGGAGACCGCGGTGAGGGCGGTGGCTGCCAGATAGACCGCGAGGGTGATCATGAAGAGCCGTTTACGGCCCCAGCGGTCGGTCAGCCGGCCCCAGAAGAGGGCTCCGGCGCAGGCACCCGCGACATAGAGGGCGGCCGCGACACCGGTGACCTGGCCGGAGGTGATCGGCAGGCCGGAACCGGGCTCGGAGAGGCGGCTCGCGATGTTGCCGACGACCGTGACCTCGAGGCCGTCCAGGATCCACACCGTGCCGAGCCCGATGACGATCGTCCAGTGCCAGCGCGACCAGGGCAGCCGGTCCAGGCGCGCGGGGATGTTGCTGGTGATGGTGCGGCCGGTCGCCGCCTGAGCGGTGGTCATGGCGCTGCGGGTTCCCCCGGCCTTCCCGATTACGCCCGCTCACGCCCCCAGCGCCCTCGCCACCGTGTAGATCAGCAGGCCCGCCAGCGAACCCACCACCGTGCCGTTGATCCGGATGAACTGCAGGTCACGGCCGATGTTCGCCTCGATCTTGCGGGTGGTGTGCTCGGCGTCCCAGCTCGCGACGGTGTCCGTGATCAGGGAAGTGATCTCCTTGCGGTAGGTGGTCACGACGTGCACCGCCGCGCCCTCGACCCAGCTGTCGACCTTCTGCTGCACCTTGGGCTCGGTGGCCATCCGGGCGCCCAGCGAGAGCAGCGAGGCCCGTACGCGCAGCCGCAGCTCGCTGCGCTCGTCCTCCGCAGCCGCGACGATCATGGAGCGGACGGCGGTCCAGGCGGACGCGATCAGGTCCTGCACCTCGCCCCGGCCCAGCACCTCGCCCTTGAGCCGCTCCACCCGCACCCGTGTGTCGGTGTCGGACTGCAGGTCGGAGGCGAAGTCGGTGAGGAAGCGGTCGAGGGCGCCGCGCGCCGGGTGGGAGGGCATGTCCCGGATCTCGGCGCAGAAGCGCAGCAGTTCCTTGTAGACGCGCTCACCGATCCGCTTGTCGACGAAGCGCGGGGTCCAGCCGGGCGCGCCGCCCTCCACCGCGTCCATCACGGATTCGGCGTGCAGCACCAGCCAGTCGTAGGCCCGGGCCACCACCAGGTCCACGGCCCGCCGGTGGCCGCCGTCCGCGACGATCTTCTCCAGCAGTTTGCCCATGCCGGGCGCGATCTCCTGGGCGTCGGCCCGCCGGGTGATCGCCTCCCCGACCACCGCCTGGACGTCCGAGTCGCGCAGCACGGTCAGGGCGCCGCGCAGCGCGGTCGCCAGCTCCGCCGTCACCCGGTCGGCGTGGGCCGGTTCGGCCAGCCAGGCACCGAGCCGGGTGCCGATGCCGACGGCCCGCAGCCGCTGCCGTACGACGTCCTCGGAGAGGAAGTTCTCCCCGACGAACTCGCCGAGCGAGACGCCCAGCTGGTCCTTCTTGTGCGGGATGATCGCGGTGTGCGGGATGGGCAGGCCGAGAGGGTGGCGGAAGAGGGCGGTGACCGCGAACCAGTCGGCGAGCGCGCCCACCATGCCCGCCTCCGCGGCCGCCGCCACATACCCCGCCCAGGCCCCCGCGCCGCGGTGGCCGGCCCACTCGGCCAGCACGTACACCACGGCCACGAACAGCAGCAGACCGGCCGCGGTGAGCTTCATGCGCCGCACCCCGCGCTGCTTCTCCTCGTCGGCGGCGCTGAAGACGGTCATCTGCCGCGCCGGACCCTGCCCGCTCGGTACTGCTTCCGTACGATCCATCAACTCCACCCGTTCCCCGTCCCCCGAGTCCCGCACGCAGACATTGTCCCTACTTGACCGACTCCTGGAACGAAACAAGAGTTCCCGGCGTCCTACGAACGGGGGAGCTCAACGGTGAGACTCCTGCATGATCCGGAGCCGCACGGCTCCCTCACCGAGGAGAAACACACCCGCATGACCGTCAAGCGTCGTGGTTATGCCCTGCTCTGCGCCGTCGCCGCGCTGATCGTGAGCCTGTCCGCCCTGCTGTACGCGGGAGTCGCGGCCGATCACGGAGCCGCGCACGGCGAGCGCAGCGCCCTCGCCGCGTCCCAGGACCGGGCCGGTTCCGCCGCCCCCGTCTCCACCGGCGTCTGGGTCGGCACCTGGGCCGCCGCCCCGGCCGGCGCCGAGCCCGGCACCGCCGCCACCGGCACGGCGGGCCGCACGGTCCGCAACGTCGTGCACACCAGCGTCGGCGGTACGAGTGCCCGGATCACGCTCTCCAACCTCTACGGCACCCGCCCGCTGACCGTCACCCACGCCACGCTCGCCGTCGCCGCGCACGACGGCGGCCCGGCCGCGGTCACCGGCACCCTGCGCCGGCTCACGTTCGGCGGCGCCACCGCGGTCACGGTCCCGGCCGGCGGACAGACGGTCAGCGACGCCGCCGCCCTGGCCGTCCCGCCCGACACCGACCTCCTGGTCAGCGCCTTCACCCCCACCTCCGCGGGGCCCGTCACCTTCCACACCCACGCCCAGCAGACCAGCTACCTCGCCGTCGGCGAGTACGCCGAGGACGTCACCGGCACCGCGTACACCGGGACCAGCCGGTCCTGGCGCTATCTCACGGCCGTCGACGTGCTCAGCGACGAGGCGAACGGCACGGTCGTCGCCTTCGGCGACTCGATCACCGACGGGTACGCCTCCACCCCGGGTGCCGACCGCCGCTGGCCCGATGTCCTCGCCGACCGTCTCCGCGACGCCGTACGGCCGGGGACGGACACACCCCGCTACAGCGTCGTCAACGCCGGCATCAGCGGCAACCGGCTCCTCTCCGACGGCCCCCTGCGCGGCGCCGCCGGCCTGAACCGCTTCGAGGGGGACGTCCTCTCCCGCCCGGACGTCCGGGTCGTCGTCCTCGACCTCGGCATCAACGACATCCTGCGCGCCCCGCGGCTCGCCGACCCCGACGCGATCATCGCGGGCCTGCGCACCCTCGCCGACCGCGCCCACGCCCGCGGTGTCAGGGTCGTCGGCGCCACCCTCATGCCGTTCGGCGGCCACCCCGGCTACAGCGCGGGCCGCGAGGCGGTAAGGCAGCGGATCAACGCGGCGATCAGGACGGGCAAGGTGTTCGACGCCGTCGTCGACTTCGACAAGGCGCTGCGCGACCCGTACGACCCGCGCAGTCTCGCCCCTGACTACGACTCCGGCGACCACCTCCACCCGAGCGACCGCGGGTACCGGGAGATGGCGGAAACGCTCGACCTGGCGGACCTGAAGGGCTCGACACCGGCACGGCTGTAGCACCGCTCCAACAGCCCCGGGCAGCATGGCTCCAACGGCCGCGGGCAGCACCGCTTCAGCTGCCCCCGTCGCGGAGTTCCCGCCTGGCCTCCCGCCGTTCCAGCTTCTCCCGCTGCCGCGCCGCCCGGGTCTGCTTGCGCTCCACCCCGACCCCGCCCCAGAACGCGAACCCGCTCACCACCACCCGGGGCGCCCCCGGATCACCCGGCACCCCCGTCTCCCGCTGGTCGAACCCGCCCATGATCCCGACCCCCCGCACCACGACCTCGACCCCGGGCGGCACCACGATCTGCACCCCGCCCATGATCGCCACACAGTTGATCTCGACCTCGGCCGCCGCGAAGTCCGCCTCGCGCAGATCGATCTCCCCGCCGCCCCAGAACGCGACGCAGTGCAAGCGCCGCGGCACGATCCAGCGGCCCCTGCGCTGGAAGCCGGACATCACCGCCACGGCCCGGTCCGACGAACCCTCGCCGCCCACGATCCGCCCCGCCCACGGCCCGTCCACCGCCGGGTCCTTGCGCAGTGACACGACGGGCGGCGGCGCCACCCCGGCGACCGGCAGATCGCGGGTGATCGGCGTCAACTCGCCGTACGTCCGCGCCGCGTACGTCTGCTCCAGCCGCTCCTCGAACTCCGCCATGTCGAGCCGGCCCTCGGCGAGGGCGTCCCGCAGGACCTCGGCGACCCGCTCACGATCGGCGTCGGAGGCTCGCAGGTCCGGGACTGCGTCGTCGGTCATACCGGCAGCCTACGAGCTCTGGGCGCCGGGCACTACGGTCTCCCGGACCTCCCGCTCGCCGTACATCTCCGCGATGACGGCCTCGATGTCCGGCTCACGGACGGAGAGGTCCACCAACGGATACTCCGCCGCGATCCGCGCCACCAGCGGAGCCGCCGACTCCGACGCCGGGAACGCCAGCCACTGCCGCGGCCCCTCCACCCGCACCACCCGCGCCGCCGGACCCGCCTCGATCGGCGGCAGCTCCCGCTCCAGGTCCACGACCAGGGTGCGCTCACTGCCACCCGCCTCGTGCAGACCGGCGAGCGCACCGTCGTAGACCAGACGCCCGTGGTCGATCACCATCACCCGGGAACACAACTGCTCGATGTCCTGCAGATCATGGGTGGTGAGCAGGACCGTCGTACCGCGCTCGGTGTTCAGCTCGCGCAGGAACTCCCGCACCCGCGCCTTCGACACGACGTCCAGGCCGATCGTCGGCTCGTCGAGGTAGAGCACCTCCGGGTCGTGCAGCAGGGCCGCCGCGATGTCGCCGCGCATCCGCTGCCCCAGGGAGAGCTGCCGCACCGGCACATCCAACAGGTCGGCCAAATCGAGGAGTTCGACGAGACGATCGAGGTTCTCGCGGTAACGGGCGTCCGGGATGCGGTACATGCGGTGCATCAACCGGTAGGAGTCGATCAGAGGCAGGTCCCACCAGAGCGTCGTGCGCTGCCCGAACACGACCCCGATGCGGTGCGCGAGACGGGTGCGCTCGCGGGACGGATCGATGCCCGCGACCCTCAGCCTGCCCCCGCTCGGCGTCAGAATGCCGGTCAGCATCTTGATCGTCGTCGACTTCCCCGCCCCGTTCGGCCCGATGTAGCCGACCATCTCGCCACGCGCCACGGTGAAGGAGATCGCGTCGACCGCCCGCACCCGCCGCACCTCCCGCTTCAGGAACCCGGTCTTCTTCCGCACCTCGAAGACCTTCTCGACACGCTCAAGTTCGATGAAAGCAGTCACATCCATGTCGGCCACGCTCAACTCCCGGTACTCCGATACGACCTGAGACCCGCCCGCCACGCCAGCCCCGCCAGCACACAGCACACCGCCGCCACCAGCGGCGGCGCGAACGCCGTCCACACCGGCAGATCGAGCGGATACGGGCGCCCCAGCACATAGGACGCCGGAACCCAGTTGACGAAGGCCAGCGGGAACACGAACGTCACCCCGCGCACCAGGTCCCTGCCGAACACCGTCGGCGGATACTGCAACAGCGTCTGGCCACCGAACGTGAAAGCGTTCTGCACCTCCGCCGCGTCCTGCGTCACGAACTGGAACGCCGCGCCCACCACGAACACCGCCGAAAAGATCACCCCGCCGGACAACACCGTCACCGGCACCAGCAGCACCTTCAGCGGCGTCCAGGCGACGTCGAGGGCGACCAGCGCATAGCCCAGCACCAGCGTCCCCTGCGTGATGCGGCTGATCCGGCGCAGCGCGAAACGGTCCGCGGCGGCCTGGGCCAGCACCGGCGCGGGACGCACCAGCAGCGTGTCCAGCGTGCCGTCACGCACCCGCGTGCCGAGCCGCCCTGCCGAGCCCATGGTCAGATCCGCGATCCCGAAGGCCGTCGCCGACAGGCCGTACAGGAACGCCACCTCGGGCAACCGGTAGCCGCCGAGCGTGTCGACCTGCGAGAACATGAGCAAGATCGCGACAAAGTCCAGACCCGTGACCACCACACCGCCCAACGCCGTCATCGCGAAGGACATCCGGTACGCGAGCGTGGAGCGGATCCACATCGCGGAGATCAGGACGTAGGCCCGCAGACCCTCCGCCAGACGGCCCCGATCACCCACCCTGAACCACCACCCGGCGCATCGCGGCCGACTGCACCAGCCGCCCCGCCCCCAACAGCACCACCGCCCACACCGCCTGGAAAGCGAACACCGGCAGCGGATCGGCCCGCCCGAACAGCAGATCCGCGGGCATCTGGAGCTGCGCCGCCCACGGCAGCGCACTCACGACATCGCCGTACGGCTCCGGAAACGCGTTCAACGGCAGCGTCATCCCCGAACAGAAGATCCCCGTGACCATCATGACCTGCAGCGCGCCCGTGCCGTCCAGCAGCCAGAACCCGCTCAGCGCCACCAGGAACCGGATCCCGAAGCTCACCAGCATCGCCAACACCAGCGCCACCAGGAAGGTCAGCCAGACCACCGGATCGGACGGCAGCGCCGTGGGGAAGAACAGCGCCCCGAAGACGAACGGAACCACCCCCCGCCCGAGCAACTGGAACATCGCCCGCCCCATGTCGTTCGCCAGCCACCACACCTGCAGATCCGCCGGCCGGTACAGATCGATCGCCACCGCACCACTGCGGATCCGCTCCATGAACTCCATCTCGAAACCGCCGCCCTGGATCGCCAGCGTCGCGTAGAACGCCTGCCCCAGCCACACGAACGTCACCGCCTGCGCCTGGTCGTAACCCCCCAGGTGCGGCCGCTCGTCCCACAACGCCAGGTATGTGTAGACGAGGATCAGGCCGAAAACGGTATTGGTGAACACCCCCGCGGCAGTGGCCGCCCGATACGTCGCGTACCGTCTGAAACCCCCCGCTGCGACGGCCGCGTACAACCGCGCCGATCCCACGGCAACCTTCCTCCTCGCCCGTTCGTCTCCCACTGCGACCACTTCGGCACCGAAGCGCGATGGGAAGCGCGACACCGAAGCGCAGGAGCCTAGTGCGCGAGCACAGTGACCTGCCACGCGTTTTCCCCCGCAACGCGTGCCGATTGCCGGGAACGGAACGCTCGGTGCGAGAGTCTTCGACAGAGGGCGCAGAAGGCGTACGAGGCGTACGGAAACGTACGACGCGAAACAGGAGTCCGAGCAACACATGAGTAGCGAGCCACAGCCCCAGCAGCCGAACGACGGCTGGGCACCGAGCGAACCCCTGGGGGACGGCCCCGTGCCGAAGCGACCCAAACGCACCGGCTGGCGGCGCCTGGTCCCCACCTGGAAGATGGTGCTCGCCACATTCGTCGTCGGCGGCGCGCTCCTCGTCGGCCTGTTCTTCCTCGGCTACTCGATGGTCAAGATCCCGCCGGCCAACGCCCTCGCCACCAAGCAGTCCAACGTCTACCTGTACGCCGACGGCACCGAGATCGCCCGCGACGGCGAGATCAACCGGGAGAACGTCACCCTCGCGCAGATCTCCAAGGACGCCCAGCACGCCGTCCTGGCCGCCGAGGACCGCGACTTCTACAACGAGTCCGCCATCGACCCCAAGGCGATGCTGCGCGCCGGCTGGAACACCGCCACCGGCAAGGGCAAGCAGTCCGGCTCCACGATCACCCAGCAGTACGTCAAGAACTACTACCTCGCGCAGGAACAGACCGCCAAGCGCAAGGTGAAGGAGTTCTTCATCTCGATCAAGCTCGACCGCGAGAAGTCCAAGGACGCCATCCTCGAGGGCTACCTCAACACCAGCTTCTTCGGCCGCAACGCCTACGGCATCCAGGCCGCCGCCAAGGCCTACTACGGCATCGACGCCGCCGAACTCAGCCCCGAACAGGGCGCCTACCTCGCCGCACTGGTCAACGCGCCCAGCGAGTACGACGTGATCGCCCACCCCGAGAACAAGAAGGCCGCCGAAGCCCGCTGGAACTACGTCCTCGACGGCATGGTCACCAAGGGCTGGCTCACCGAGTCCAAACGCGAGGGCATGAAGTTCCCCACGCCCAGGGAGAACTCCGGCGCCTCCACCGGCATGTCCGGACAGCGCGGCTACCTCGTCAACGCGATCAAGGACTACCTGCGCGAGAACAAGATCGTCACCTCGGACGAGCTCGACACCGGCGGCTACCGCATCACCACCACCCTGCAGAAGAAGAAGCAGGACGCCTTCGTCGACGCCGTCAACGACAACCTGATGGACAAGCTCGACAAGAAGAACCGCAAGGTCGACACCTACGTCCGCGCAGGCGGCGCCGCCGTCGACCCCAAGACCGGCGAAGTCCTCGCCCTCTACGGCGGCATCGACTACGTCAAGCAGTACACCAACAACGCCACCCGCCGGGACTTCCAGGTCGGCTCCACCTTCAAACCGTTCGTCCTCGCCTCCGCCATCCAGAACGACTCCAACACCCAGGACGGCCGCGAGATCACCCCGAACACCGTCTACGACGGCACCAACAAACGCCCCGTACAAGGCTGGAGCGGCGGCACCTACGCCCCCGAGAACGAGGACTACGCCAGCTACGGCAACATCACCGTGCGCGAGGCCACCGACAAGTCGGTGAACTCCGTGTACGCACAGATGGCCGTCGACGTCGGCCCCACCAAGGTCAAGCAGACCGCGATCAACCTCGGCCTGCCCTCCAACACCCCCGACCTCCAGCCCTACCCGTCCATCGCCCTCGGCACGGCCACCGCAAGCGTCCTCGACATGGCCGAGGCCTACGCCACCCTCGCCAACCACGGCAAACACGGCACGTACACGATCGTCCAGAAGATCACCAAGAACGGCAAGACCATCATCGACCTGCCCAAACCCAAAGCAGAGCAGGCCGTCAGCCGCACCGCCGCCGACACCACCACCTCCGTCCTGCGCAGCGTCGTCCAGAACGGCACCGCCACCGCCGCCCTCAACGCCGGCCGCCCCGCCGCCGGCAAGACCGGCACGGCCGAGGAGGACCAGGCCGCCTGGTTCGCCGGCTACACCCCCGACCTCGCCACCGTCGTCGCCGTCATGGGCCAGGACCCCGAGACCGCCAAGCACAAGTCACTCAAGGGCGCCCTGGGCCTCCCCCGCATCAACGGCGGCGGCGCGCCCACCGAGATCTGGGCCCAGTTCACCAAGGAAGCCCTGAAGGGCACCCCCGCCCACGACTTCGACCTCAACGTCCGCGAGGGCTCCGTGGAGGCCGCGCCCCCGTCCAGCTCCTCCTCGGACGAACCCACCGGCAGCCCCGACGACGACACCTCGGGCAGCCCGGACGACCAGGCCACCACACAGGGCCAGACCCAGGGCACCGACGGCGGCACACCGACCGGCAGCACGCCCACCAGCGGCACGTCCGCCGGCAACACCGACGCCGGCACCACCGACGCCGGCACCACCGCGGGCAACACCGACGCCGGCAACACCAACGCCGGCACCACCGCGGGCAACACCGACGCCGGGAACACCGACGCCGGCACCGGAGACGGCAGCACCCCGGGCAGCGGCTCCGCGGGCACGACGACGGGCACCGGCACCTAGAACGGACGAGAGAGGGGCCCGGCGACCGTCGTCACCGGGCCCCTCTCACCGTCCTCCTACAGATACAGGCCCGTCGTGTCCTCAGAACCCTCGAACCGGTCCGCGGCCACCGCGTGCAGATCACGCTCACGCATCAGCACATAGGCCACGCCCCGCACCTCCACCTCGGCCCGGTCCTCCGGGTCGTACAGGACCCGGTCACCCGGCTCCACGGTCCGTACGTTCTGCCCCACCGCGACGACCTCCGCCCACGCCAGCCGACGGCCCACGGCCGCCGTCGCCGGGATCAGAATGCCTCCACCGGAACGCCGCTCACCCTCGCTCGCGTCCTGCCGCACGAGGACTCGGTCGTGGAGCATCCGGATGGGCAGCTTGTCGTGCTGGGGACCGCTGTGGTCGCTTCTGTTACCGCTCACGCCTCGAACCTACCTGCCATAGCCGTACGGGGCAGCCGCCGGGTGGGCCCTCACGACCCGCCCTACGCCTTCCGGCGCCTGGAGGAGCCGAACGCGAGCAGCCCCACCAACCCGACCACGACGACCACCACGGGCACGACCCGCTCCAGCCGCGGCGCCCCCTCCTCGTCCACGAACTGCGCCTTCACATCGGTCACGACCCGGTTGACCTGGACATAGGCCTTCCCGAGGGTGTGGTCGACATTGGCGACGACCTTTGCCTTGGCGTCACCGACGATGGTCTTCGGGTGCACCCGCACCCCGATCTCGTCCAGCGTCTCGGCCAGGACTGCACGGCGGGCCTTGATGTCCGCCTCGATCTGCGCCGGGGTTCTGGTGTCCGACGTGTCCGCCACGGTGAGGCCTCCGAAGTCAACTGTGTCTGTTCTGGACAGTCTGTCAGTTCCGCTCGCCGCCGCACTGCCAGGACCCCCCGTTACGCTGGACCGATGAGCGAGCGACTCCAGCCCGGGGACGTGGCCCCCGCCTTCACCCTCCCGGACGCCGACGGCAACGAGGTGTCCCTTTCCTCCCACAAGGGCCGCAAGGTCATCGTGTACTTCTACCCGGCGGCCCTGACACCCGGCTGCACCAAGCAGGCCTGCGACTTCACGGACAACCTCGACCTCCTGGCCGGCGCGGGGTACGACGTCATCGGCATCTCCCCGGACTCCCCCGAGAAGCTCGGCAAATTCCGCGAGAAGGAGTCCCTGAAGGTCACCCTCCTGGCCGACCAGGACAAGTCCGTCCTCGACGCGTACGGCGCCTTCGGCGAGAAGAAGAACTACGGCAAGACGTACATGGGCGTCATCCGCTCCACGATCGTTGTCGACGAGGAGGGCAAGGTCGAACACGCCCTGTACAACGTCCGCGCGACCGGCCACGTAGCCAAGATCATCAAGGACCTGGGCATCTGAGGACCCCCTCTTCCGCTCTTCCGCGGCCTGTGCCGGGGGTGACCCCCGCCACAGGCCGCTTTCACATTCCGGGCGTGACTGTCCGATAAACGGTTCGTTACTCCGTACGAAGCCACGAACGGGTGGGCGGGGACGGAGGGGGTTTGCGTGGGCGCGAGTGCGTACACGAGGGAGCGGCTGGAAGAGGCGGCCCGGGGAGCTCGGACACTGTCCGAGGCACTGGAGAGGCTGGGGGTGGAGCCGGAGAGTTCGACGCGGGGCTACATCCGGGAGCGGATGAGGAAGCTGGGCGTGGACACGTCGCACTTCGAGCGGGAGGGGGTGAAGTGGACGAAGGAGATCCTGGAGTCGGCGGTGGCGTCCTCGACGAACATGTGCGAGGTGTTGCGGCGGCTCGGAGTGGAGGTTGTCGGGGGACAGCACACGCACATCAGCCGCCGGATCAGGGCGTACGGGATCGACACGTCGCATTTTCAGGTACCGACCCGGAGGGGCAAACCGTGGCGGCCTCGGACACCTGAGGGCCTGCTCGTGGAGCAGCCGGCCGGTCAGGCCAGACGCATCCCGAGCGACCGCCTGAGGTGGGCGATGACAGTCTCGGGGATGTCCGAGCAGTGCGCCCTCTGCGGGATCGGCGCCGCCTGGCGAGGACATCCGCTGCCGATGGAAGTCGACCACATCGACGGCAACTGGCGCGACAACCGGATCGAGAACCTGCGATTCTTGTGCCCAAACTGCCACTCAACCACGGACAGTTATCGAGGTCGCGGCAAGGGGCGCAGGCCGTGAGCCGCGGGGAGCCGTACACCCGGGAGCGACTTGCCCAGGCCGCCGCACAGTGTTCCGGTATCGACGAGGTTATCGCCTTCTTCGGTACACGGCCTTACGGCAACCTCCGCCAGCACCTCTTCCGGCGCTTTGACCACTTCGGAATCGACGTCTCTCATATGCCCCGCAGGAGGCGGACGACGGTGGCGCCCACCAGACCCGCCACGGACGAGTTGCGCCGCGCAGTCGAGGACGCGACTTCCGTCGCGGACACGCTCCGCGCCCTGGGAATGGAGCCGTACAACAGCAGACTGCGCAGCCTGCTCGGCCAATGGGTCGCGGAGGTCGGCCTCGACACCTCCCACTTCCTGGGACAGGCGCATCAGAGGGGCAGACAAGGCACAACCCCGCTGAAGCGCGCAGCGGACATTCTCATCCAGCACGATGGCGAGCGACGGACGAGAACACATCTGCTGCGCAGGGCGCTCCTGGAAGTGGGCGAACCGGAACTGTGCGCCGGCTGCGGCGTCGGCCCCGAGTGGCTCGGCAAGCCCATGACCCTGGAGGTCGATCACATCAACGGGGACCGGAGCGACGACCGGCGGGAGAATTTGCGGTTGCTGTGTCCCAACTGTCATGCGGTCACAAGTACCTGGTGCCGAGGGGGCCGCCGACGTTCCCCTCAGGCAAACGCAACATGACCGGTAGCATGGCCGTACACGCGGCCGTGTTGTAACTGGCAGCCAAGCGGCGCTTAGAACGCCGTGGGCGAAAGCCCGTGTGGGTTCGAGTCCCACCGGCCGCACGCAAAGAGGGGTCGCCCAGCCGGGCGGCCCCTCCTTCTTGGTTCAGCCCACCAACTCCCGAATCACCGCCACCAACCCCCTGAACGCCTGCCCCCGATGACTGATCGCGTTTTTCTCGTCGGCGCTCAGCTCGGCGCAGGTGCGCGTCTCGCCCTTCGGCTGGAGGATCGGGTCGTAGCCGAAGCCGTTCGTGCCCGAAGGGGTGTGGCGGAGGACGCCGGTCAGGCGGCCCTCGACCACGCGTTCCGTGCCGTCCGGGAGGGCCAGGGCGGCGGCGCAGGCGAAGTGGGCGCCGCGGTGTTCGTCGGCGATGTCCGAGAGCTGGGCCAGGAGGAGTTCCAGGTTGGCGCGGTCGTCGCCGTGTCTGCCCGCCCAGCGGGCCGAGAAGATGCCCGGGGCGCCGTTGAGGACGTCGACGCAGAGGCCGGAGTCGTCGGCCACCGCGGGGAGGCCCGTGGCCTGGGCGAGGGCGTGGGCCTTGAGGAGGGCGTTCTCGGCGAAGGTGACGCCGGTTTCCTTGACGTCGGGGATGTCGGGGTAGGCGTCCGCGCCGAGCAGGTCGTGGGGGAGCCCTGCGTCGGCGAGGATCGACCTCAGTTCGGTGATCTTTCCGGTGTTGCGGGTGGCGAGGATCAGGCGGGTCATGCCCATCAGTATCCCGAGTCCCTCAACCGGCTGCTTACGGCGTGCAGACCTTGGTCAGTTCGCCCGCCGCGTCGGTGACGGGGCTGAGGTCGGGTGTGTTGTCGCCGTTGTCGACCGCCGTACGGACGTTGGTGACGGCTTTCTGGAGGTCGTCGACGGCCTTGTTGACGTCGGCGTTGTCGGTCTTGTCGCCGATCTTGTCGAGGTTGTTGTCGATGGAGGTGAGGGACTCGTCCAGTTGCGTCGGGTCGTTCGAGGCGTTCTCCACGGCCTGTTGGAGGTCGGTGACGCTGTCGGCGATGGCGTCGGCGGTCTGGACGCAGTCCAGTGCCTTGTTCACGGCGTCGCAGCCGGTGGCCGTGAGGCCGATGGTGAGGGCGACGGCCGCGGTGCCGGCGGTGATGGTGATACGGCGGCCCAGGCCTCGGTGTCGGCGGCTCGCGGACATGGCCATTGCTGTGTTCCTCCCCGTTGGTGTCCTGCGTACTGGCGAAGACGCCGGGGCGCGCGGTGGGGTTGCCACCGCGCGCCGTCGTTCTTGGCGTGCTCTTTACTTTTCGAGGACCGTATCAAGTGCGGCGCGCTGGATGCGCGCGAGTTCCGTGCAGCCGGAAACGGCCAGGTCCAGCAGGGAGTTGAGTTCTTCGCGGGCGAAGGGTTCGGCTTCCGCGGTGCCCTGGACCTCGACGAAGCGGCCGTCGCCGGTGCAGACGACGTTCATGTCGGTGTCGGCTTTGACGTCTTCCTCGTAGCAGAGGTCGAGGAGGGGGATGCCGCCGACGATGCCGACGGAGACGGCGGAGACGGTGCCGGTCAGGGGCTGGCGGCCGGCCTTGATCAGTTTCTTGCCCTGGGCCCAGGTGATGGCGTCGGCGAGGGCGACGTAGGCGCCGGTGATGGCCGCGGTGCGGGTGCCGCCGTCGGCCTGGAGGACGTCGCAGTCGAGGACGATGGTGTTCTCGCCGAGCGCCTTGTAGTCGATGACGGCGCGGAGGGAGCGGCCGATGAGGCGGGAGATCTCGTGGGTGCGGCCGCCGATCTTGCCGCGGACGGACTCGCGGTCGCCGCGGGTGTTGGTGGCGCGGGGCAGCATGGAGTATTCGGCGGTGACCCAGCCCTCGCCGCTTCCCTTGCGCCAGCGGGGGACGCCTTCGGTGACGGAGGCGGTGCAGAAGACCCTGGTGTCGCCGAAGGAGACGAGGACGGAGCCTTCGGCGTGCTTGCTCCAGCCGCGTTCGATGGTTACGGGGCGGAGCTGGGCGGGGGTGCGGCCGTCGATGCGTGACATGGCGCCGAGCCTAGCGGGACATGCGGGAGGGGCTCCTCCCGCATGGGGAGGAGCCTCTGCCGGGGGGAGCCGGGCGGTTCACATCATGTCTTCGATTTCCGCGGCGATCGGGTCGGCGTCGGTGCCGATGACGACCTGGATGGCGGTGCCCATCTTGACGACGCCGTGGGCGCCGGCGGCCTTGAGGGCGGCGTCGTCGACGAGTGTGGGGTCGGAGACCTCGGTGCGGAGGCGGGTGATGCAGCCCTCGATCTCTTCGATGTTCTCGATGCCGCCGAGCCCTGCGACGATCTTCTCTGCCTTGGTGGCCATGTCGGTCTCCTCACGCACGGTTGGCCCAGTTTCGCGAGCGATTGTGTCGTGCGTACCGAAGGATGACGTCACAGCAACCCAATCGTCGGTAACTGGTCTACACCACATGGCAGGCGGTCGCCAACCCTCGATCCGGGTGCGGGGCGGTTCACCTCGGGTTTCTTCTCGATCATGATGTCCGCGCGGCCGGCCCGTCGTAAGGAGGTCGGGGGTCTGATGCTCTCTGTCGCACTGACCGCGTTCGCCATCGGGATCGCCGAGCCGATCGAGTACGCGTTCCTGTTCGTCGCTCCCCTCCTCCATGCGGTGCACGCGCTGTTGACGGGTGCGTCTATGTCGTCAACTGGAATCCGGCGACGACCGCGGATTCCGGGCGGGGAGCCGGAGGAGGAGCACGAGGACGTCACCCAGGCGTAGTTCAGGCCATAGCCGAAAGTAGCCCTACGATTACTGGAACCGCGGGTTCCTTATGCCATCTTCATCTGCTACAACATGGTCTACACCACTGAGTGGTGTAGACCATCACCCAGATGGAGGAACCATGAGCACCGCCACCGCGCCTACGGCGGCCCCCGCGAAGAAGTGGGGATCCAGCCTGATCCAAGGCCTGCAGAAGGTCGGCCGCAGCCTTCAGCTTCCCATCGCCGTCCTGCCGGCGGCGGGCATTCTGCTCCGCCTCGGCCAGCAGGACGTGCAGGACAAACTCCACCTGCCGGCCAAGGTCACGGCGGTGTTCGCCACCGCCGGCGGCGCCCTCTTCGACAACCTGCCGATGCTGTTCTGCATCGGCGTCGCGATCGGCTTCGCCAAGAAGGCGGACGGTTCGACGGCCCTCGCCGCGCTGGTCGGCTTCCTGGTCTACAGCAACGTCCTGAAGGCGTTCCCGGTCACCGAGGCCAAGGTCCAGGCCGGCGCAGACATAGCCGCGACCTACAACAACCCGGGCGTCCTCGGCGGCATCCTGATGGGTCTGCTGTCCGCCGTACTGTGGCAGCGCTACCACCGCAAGAAGCTGGTGGACTGGCTCGGCTTCTTCAACGGCCGCCGTCTGGTGCCGATCGTCATGGCCTTCGTCGGCACGCTCATGGGCGTCTTCTTCGGCCTGGTCTGGAAGCCGATCGGCGAGGGCATCTCCAACCTCGGCGAGTGGATCACCGGCCTCGGGGCCTTCGGAGCCGCTCTGTTCGGTCTGATCAACCGTGGTCTCATCCCGGTCGGCATGCACCAGTTCGTGAACTCCGTCGCCTGGTTCCAGATCGGCGACTTCAAGGAGGCCTCCGGTGACATCGTCCACGGCGACCTGACCCGCTTCTTCGCCGGTGACCCGACCGCCGGACAGTTCATGTCGGGCTTCTTCCCGATCATGATGTTCGGCCTGCCGGCCGCCGCGCTCGCCATCGCCCACACCGCCCGCCCGGAGCGCCGCAAGGCCGTGATGGGCATGATGATCTCGGTGGCACTGACCTCCTTCGTGACCGGTGTGACCGAGCCGATCGAGTTCTCGTTCATGTTCATCGCCCCGCTGCTGTACGTCATCCACATGGTGCTCACCGCGCTCTCCATGGCGGTCACCTGGGCGCTCGGGGTGCACGCGGGCTTCACCTTCTCCGCCGGCTTCATCGACTACGCCCTGAACTGGAACCTCGCCACCAAGCCCTGGCTGATCATCCCCATCGGCCTGGCGTTCGGCGCGATCTACTACTTCGTGTTCCGCTTCGCGATCACCAAGTTCAACCTCGCCACCCCGGGCCGTGAGCCCGAGGAGGAGATCGAGGACCTCACCAAGGCGTAGCCACCCGCGCCGAGCACGACGAAGGCCCCCGGAGGACTCCGGGGGCCTTTCGTGTGCCGGGCTCTCGCACGCCGTCCGCCTGAACCTCGTACGGCAGTGCTGTGCGGGCGCGGTCAGATCTCGTACGACACTCTCGGCGCCGCCAGTTCCACCGGTCCGGCGTAGGCGGCGCGGGCGTCGGCGAGGTTGGCCCGCGGGTCGGTCCACGGCGGGATGTGGGTCAGCACGAGCCTGCGCACGCCGGCCCGGCTGGCCGTCTCGCCCGCCTCGCGGCCGTTGAGGTGCAGGTCGGGGATGTTCTCCTTGCCGTGGGTGAAGGCGGCCTCGCACAGGAAGAGATCGGAGTCCCGGGCGAGTTCCTCCAGCACCGGGGTGACACCGGTGTCGCCGGAGTAGGTGAGCGACCGGCCGCCGTGCTCGATCCGGATGCCGTAGGCCTCCACCGGGTGCGCGACCCGTTCGGTGTGGACGGTGAACGGGCCGATGTCGAAGGTGGAGGGCTTGACCGTGTGGAAGTCGAAGACCTCGCTCATCGAGGAGGCGGAGGGGGTGTCGGCGTAGGCCGTGGTGAGCCGGTGTTCGGTGCCTTCGGGGCCGTAGACCGGGATGGGGTCGCAGCGCCCGCCGTCGTGGCGGTAGTAGCGTGCGACGAAGTAGGCGCACATGTCGATGCAGTGGTCGGCGTGCAGATGGCTGAGGAAGATCGCGTCGAGGTCGTAGAGACCGCAGTGGCGCTGCAGCTCGCCCAGGGCGCCGTTGCCCATGTCGAGAAGCAGCCGGAAGCCGTCGGCCTCGACGAGGTAGCTCGAGCAGGCCGATTCCGCGGACGGGAACGACCCCGAGCAGCCGACGACGGTGAGCTTCATAAAGCAGAAACCTCCGCTGGCGGGAACCGAATCGAGAGATTCGGGAGAATCGGGAAACAGGGGGCGACGGGGGTCGTGCGGTTTGTCGAGCGTAAGGCGCAAAACCTCGGGTCGCTCCTCCACCAGGGGCCGTTGTGGGCGAACTCACCTGCGCTGTCACCGGTTCGGCTGGAAGGTGGGGTGTGTGCGCCCGCGACCCGGCCGCTGACTGATAGTGGACGGACATGCGCAGAGGGCGCGCGTTGTCGTGCGCGCGCCGGTAACGTCTTCGTATGGACACGTCCTGGTGGCTGGCGCTCGCCGCGGTGGTACTGCTGGCGCTCGTCGCCACGCTCGTGGACGGCTGGGGGCGCGGCCACCGTCCGGCGGGGCGCAGGTCCCGGCCGCCGGGGCGGCCGGCCCGGGTGCGCGGCGCCGGGGCGAAGCCGCGGCCCGCGGAGATCTGGTGGGCCGACGTGCCGTTCGAGGACGGGCCGGGTGCAAAGGACCGGCCCTGTCTGGTGCTGGGGGTGCGGGGGAACCGGGTGACCGTCGCGAAGATCACCAGCAGGTACCGCGACGAGCGGGCCGGGGTGATCCCGCTGCCGCCGGGCGCGGTCGGGGACGCGCAGGGGCGGCCGAGCTTCCTGGAGACGGACGAGCTGCGGCAGGTCCCGGTGTGGGACTTCCGGCGCCGGGTGGGCGTGGTGGACCCGGTCCTGTGGGACCAGGTCCGCCATCTCGCGGGCTGAGTCCCGTCAACCCGTCACCCTGTCACTCCTTCGTCCCGTCACCCTTTCGCCCTGTCACCCTTTCGTCCTGTCACCCCTTCACTTCTTCGTCGTGTCTCCCTTTCATCCCGTCACGCGGACGGTGACCGTCCACTCCTGGATGGCCTTGCAGGAGACCTGGCCGGGGGCGGTGGGCTGGGCGCACAGCGGGCGGGTGGCGGTCAGGCGGGCGGTGCCGGCCGCGACCGCGTCGTAGGCGGCGACGGCGTCACCGGGCAGGAGGACCGCGCCGGCGTTGGTGGCCTTCAGGGCGTCGTCGCCCGTGGTGGCGACGGTCGACCAGGGGCGGGCGGTGGTGCCGTCGAGTTTCAGCCGGAGCTGTCCGCCCACGGCCAGACAGACGGTGCGGCCGCTGTCCGCGGCGGTGAGTTCGCCGGGTGCGGAGCAGGTCGTGCCGGTGGCGGACGGGGACGCGGGGAGGGACGAGGACGAGGGCGGGGACGGTGCTTCCTTGGCGCTGTCGCTGTCGTTTTCGGTGCCGCAGGCGGTGAGGGCGAGTGTGAGCACCGCGAGGGCGAGGGTCGTGGAACGGGTCGTACGGCGCATGGGGGCCTCCTCTCCCCCTTCGACGTACCACCCGTACGTCCGGATCCGTGCCCGGACGTACGGGTGGCACACGGGTGGATCAGCTGGTCGTCACGGCGGTGTCGTCGAGGACGAAGCTGGTCTGGAGCGAGGAGTCCTCGACCCCGCTGAACTTCAGGGTGACCGTGGAGCCCGCGTAGGAGGACAGGTCGAAGGACTTCTGGGTGTAGCCGGTGGCGGCGTTGAGGTTGGAGTAGGTGGCCAGGGTGGTCGAGCCCGCGGTGACCGTCAGCTTGTCGTAGGCGGTGCTGGTGGAGGTCTCGGCGGTGTCGACGTGCAGGTAGAAGGTGAAGGTCGCCTTGCAGCCGCTCGGGACGGTCACCGACTGGGACAGGGTGTCGGTGTGCGAGGAGCCGTAGCCGTCCAGCCAGGCGTAGTAGGAGCCGGCGTGCGCGGTCTCGTCACTGCCGTTGGTGATGACGCCCGAGCTGGCGGTCCAGGTGGTGTTGCCGGACTCGAAGCCGGGGTTGCCGAGCAGCTGGGCGGAGGTGCAGGTGCTGCTGGACGAGCCGACGGTCCAGGTGAAGGACGCCGAGCCGGAGGCGCCGGTCGAGTCCGTCGCGGTGACGGTGACCTGGTAGGTGCCCGCGGTGGACGCCGTGCCGGAGATCAGGCCGGTGGAGGCGGCGATCGACAGGCCGGTGGGCAGGCCGGAGGCGCTGTAGGTGAGGGTGGCGCCCGCGCTGTCGGTGGCCTTGATCTGCAGGCTGGCCGAGCCGCCGGTCGTCGTCGACTGGCTGCCGGGGTTGGTGACGGTCACCGTGTTGCCGGTGCTGGTGCCGGAGGTGAAGGCGGTGGTGCCGTTGGGGGTGCCCCAGCCGGTCGGGCCGTCGTAGCCGGTGGTCGCGGTGCAGAAGTAGGAGGTGGAGCAGGAGCCGTTGTTGCCGCTGGTGACGTCGTACAGGTTGCCGGTGTGGCTGTAGGGGTACTTCGCCGGGTAGTCGCTGGAGCCGGGGGTGCCGGCGAGGGCGTAGACGCCGGCGATGATCGGCGCCGAGGCGCTCGTGCCGCCGTAGACCGCCCAGCCGGAGCCGCCGTAGGTGTCGTAGACCGCGACGCCGGTGGCGGGGTCGGCGACCGCGGAGACGTCGGCCTCCATGCGCTTGGTGCAGCCGGTGTCGGTCTGCCAGCTCGGCTTGGGGTCGTAGGCGGAGCAGCCGGAGCCGGTGCCCTCGGTGCTGGAGGTCTTCCAGACGGACTCGGTCCAGCCGCGGGAGTTGGAGGAGGTGGAGAGGGCGGTGCCGCCGACGGCGGTCACGTACTGGGAGGTCGCCGGGTACTCGGCGCCGTACGCGGAGTCGCCGGAGGAGACGGTGATGGCGACGCCGGGGTGCTTGAAGTAGGACGTGTCCTCGCTGGTCTGGGAGGAGGACTCGTCGCCGCCCCAGCTGTTGGAGACGAACTTGGCGCCGAGGGCGACCGCCTCGTTCTCGGCGGTGCCGAGGTCGGAGTCGGTGGCGGAGTTGGCCTCGACGAGGGTGATGTTGCAGTTGGGGCAGACGGCGCTGACCATGTCGATGTCGAGCGCCTCTTCGCCGGCCCAGCCGCTGTCGTTGGTGGGCAGCGAGGTGGTGGAGCCGGTCTGGCTGACCTGCTTGAAGCAGCCGTTGGCCTTGGTGCAGGCGGACAGGCCGTAGGTGGAGCGGTAGGTGGCGAGGTCGGACTCGGCGTTGGGGTCGTTGTAGGCGTCGACGACGGCGACGGTCAGTCCGGAGCCGCCGGTGGAGGGCAGGTTGTAGGCGCTGTGCAGGTTGGCCGGGCTCAGGCCGGAGGGTGCGGCGGCCGCGGCCGCGAGGGCGGAGGCGAGGCGCTGCTTGATGTCGGTGCGGCGCTGGGCGAAGCAGGAGACGTGGCCGGGGGTGGCGTCGCCGCAGAGGTGGGTGGTGGGGACCTTCTCGCCGGCCTTGCCGGTGGAGTGGAAGGTCTGCCGGTCGGGGGCGGTGAGGGCGTGGGCGTTCTGGGTGGTGCGGGAGGTGGCGGCGGTGGCGGCGGCCGCGGGCTGGGCGCCGGCGGCGGGGGCCGTGAGGAGTCCGGCGACCGTGAGGGTGAGGGCGGGGAGGGCGACGCTCAGGAGTCTTCGCAGACGTGACTCACGCATGGGGTACTGCCTCCATCGGGACTGGCTCCATCGGGAGTGGGGTTCTCGTATGGGGTGCAGGCACGTGACGCGCGTAGCGGCGGACGGAGGCGCGGTCATGGGCATGACACTTCGGGGGTTCATTGATGACTGAGCGCAGAACCTAGCCCCCCGAAGGGAGTTACCGGCAGTACCATCCGGCGTTCTTTGCCGCCCCATAGGAAGCGTTTAGCCCCCTCATAGGAGGGGGCTGGGACGTAGATGGACGGTAGTTGGCAGACCTTAGGCCCAGAGCTGACCCTGGAGGGTCTCGATGGCTTCCTCGGTGGTGGCCGCCGTGTAGACACCCGTCGAGAGGTACTTCCAGCCGCCGTCCGCGACGACGAACGCGATGTCCGCGCTCTCCCCCGCGTTGACGGCCTTCTTCCCGACGCCGATCGCGGCGTGCAGCGCGGCGCCGGTGGAGACGCCCGCGAAGATGCCCTCCTGCTGGAGGAGTTCCCGGGTGCGGGTCACCGCGTCCGCCGAGCCGACCGAGAAGCGGGTGGTGAGGACGGAGGAGTCGTACAGCTCCGGTACGAAGCCCTCGTCGAGGTTGCGCAGGCCGTACACCAGGTCGTCGTAGCGCGGTTCGGCGGCGACGATCTTCACGTCCGGCTTGTGCTCGCGGAGGTAACGGCCGACGCCCATGAGGGTGCCCGTGGTCCCGAGGCCCGCGACGAAGTGGGTGATGGAGGGGAGGTCGGCGAGGATCTCCGGGCCGGTGGTCGCGTAGTGGGCGCCGGCGTTGTCCGGGTTGCCGTACTGGTAGAGCATCACCCAGTCGGGGTGCTCGGCGGCGAGTTCCTTGGCGACGCGCACGGCGGTGTTGGAGCCGCCGGCGGCCGGGGAGGAGATGATCTCGGCGCCCCACATGGCGAGCAGGTCCCGGCGTTCCTGCGAGGTGTTCTCCGGCATCACGCACACGATCCGGTAGCCCTTGAGCTTGGCGGCCATGGCGAGGGAGATGCCGGTGTTGCCCGAGGTGGGCTCGAGGATGGTGCAGCCGGGGGTGAGGCGGCCGTCCTTCTCCGCCTGCTCGACCATGTGCAGCGCGGGGCGGTCCTTGACCGAGCCGGTGGGGTTGCGGTCCTCCAGCTTCGCCCAGATGCGGACGTCGGCGGACGGCGAGAGCCGCGGCAGGCGCACCAGAGGGGTGTTGCCCACCGCGGCCAGCGGGGAGTCGTAACGCATGACCGGTCGGCCGGCCTAGGCCATGCCGCCGGCCACGGCCGGCAGGATCGTCACGGTGTCTCCGTCGGTCAGCTTGGTGTTGATGCCCTCGACGAAGCGGACGTCCTCGTCGTTGAGGTAGACGTTGACGAAGCGGCGCAGGGCCCCGTCGTCCACGATGCGGGCGTGGATGCCCGCGTGCCGGGTCTCGAGGTCGTTGAACAGGTCGGCGAGGGTGTCGCCGCTGCCCTCCACCGCCTTCTGACCGTCGGTGTACTGGCGGAGGATGGTGGGGATGCGGACCTCGATGGCCATGGCTCAGGGCTCCTGTCGGAAGGAAGGTGTGGGCAGCGCGGGATACGTGCGTGTGAGGCGGCGCCGCGGCTCACGGCCGTACGGCGGCAGGGCGGCCGGCGTCAACAGATGGCGCTGGCGAGCCTGCACAGGTCGACGTGCAGCCGCGCCACGAGCAGTGCGCCCGGCGTCTTCTCGCTCACGTCGTTCAAAACCATGGGCTCATCGTATCGATTCCCGTCCCGGCTTCCGGAATGTGATCCCACATGGTGGACGGAATCGGGCCGAGGGGCGAGACCGGCTCGTCAGGCGGACCGCCGGCGGACCAGCCGGGTGGGCACGATCACGGAGGTCCTGTGGTCGGTGCGCTCGAAGAGCAGCCGGGCCATGAGACGGCCCATCTCCTCGACGTCCTGGTGGACGGTGGTCAGTGGCGGGTCGGTGCTCTCGGCGATGGAGGTGAGGTCGTCGAAGCCGACGACGGCCACGTCCTCGGGGATCCGGCGGCCGCGCTCGCGCAGCGTCTGCAGGGCTCCGGAGGCCATGAAGTCGGAGGCGACGAAGACGGCGTCCAGGTCGGGGCGGCGGTCCAGCAGCGCGGCCATGGCGTCGGCGCCGCCCTGCCGGCTGTAGTCGGCCCGTTCGATCAGCTCCTGCGGGGCGTCGGGGAGGACGTCGCGGTAGCCGGCGAGGCGGTCCGCGGCGGAGTTCTCCTGGTCGTAGGGGCCGGTGACGGTGGCGATGCGGCGGCGGCCGAGGGACACCAGGTGCCGGACGGCGAGCCGGGCGCCGCCCCGGTTGTCGCCGTCGACGTGGGCGCGGTCGTGGCGGGCGGCGCCCGTGTGCGGGAGGGGGCGGCCGCCGAAGACGGCGGGGATGTCGAGCCGGTCGGTCATCTCGTGCAGCGGCGCTTCCGGGCGCAGCGAGAACAGCACGGCGCCGTCGACATGGCCGCCGCCGAGGTAGTCGGCCACACGCGCGTGGTCGTCCGGTTCCTCCACGAAGAGCAGCACCGCCTGGGCGTCGCGCCCGGCGAGCTCCCGGCGCACTCCGCGCAGCAGGAGGTCGAAGAACGGGTCGAGGAAGAGCCTGCCCTCGGGCGGGGCGGCGACGACGGCGACCGCGCCGGTGCGGTGGGTGACCAGCCCCCGGGCGGCCTGGTTGGGAACGTAGCCGAGCTCGGCGATCACCTCGCGGACCCGCTCGACGGCCTCCGCGCTCACCCGGGCCTCGCCGTTGACCACCCGCGACACGGTCGACCTCGACACGCCGGCCTGTCGTGCCACGTCCTCCAGGGTGGGCCGCCGTGCGTTCGTCCGTTGCGTCAACACCGTCTCCATCGGGGGGAGTTGCCGGGGCGTACGACGCTCAGTATGCCTCCACGACGGTGACCTCCTCCTCGGTCACCTCGCCCTCCACGATCCGGAACGAGCGGAACTGGAACTCGCCCAGGCCGTCCGTGTCGGCGGTGGAGACCAGGACGTAGTGGGCGCCGGGCTCGTTCGCGTAGGAGATGTCCGTGCGGGACGGGTAGGCCTCGGTGGCCGTGTGGGAGTGGTAGACGACCACCGGCTCCTCGTCGCGGTCGTCCATCTCGCGGTAGAGCTTGAGCAGGTCGCCCGAGTCGAACTCGTAGAACGTGGGCGACATCGCCGCGTTCAGCATCGGGATGAAGCGCTCGGGGCGGTCCGAACCGGCCGGGCCCGCCACGACGCCGCACGCCTCGTCCGGGTGGTCCTTGCGCGCGTGCGCGACGATCCGGTCGACGAGGTCCTGGGTAATGGTCAGCATGGTCGTCAGGATAAGCAGAGGGCCGTCCCGTACCGGCGTGCGGTACGGGACGGCCCACATGGCGGACGTCCCGAGCGGCCGCCGCGGGGGGGGCGCCACGAGTGCTCCCCGCGGCCGGACGTCCGGGGAGGGGACGGTCAGCCGATCTTTTCCAGCTCCGGGTCGCGGCGGGCGGTGACCTCGGGGTTGCGGCCCTTGAGGACGGCCCAGCCGATGCCGAGGGCGGCGGCCCAGCCGGCCATCACGTACAGGCAGACGCGCGAGTCGGCGTCGTAGGCGATGAGGCCGGTGACGAAGAGGAGGAACACGATCGCGATCCAGCTGCACACCGCGCCGCCCGGGGCGGGGAAGGAGGAGGCGGGCAGCCGGCCCGCGACGACCGCGCGGCGGTAGAGGACATGGCTGATCAGGATCATCAGCCAGGTCCAGATGCCGGCCGCGGTGGCCACCGAGGTGACGTAGCCGAAGGCCTTCTCCGGGACGACGTAGTTCAGGACCACACCGATGCCCATGAAGAGCACGGAGACCGTGATGCCGAAGGCCGGGGTCCTGGAGGAGGACAGCTTCCTGAAGGCGGCGGGGGCCTCGCCGCTCTCGGCCAGGTTCCGCAGCATGCGGCCCGTGGAGTACATCCCCGAGTTGCAGGAGGACAGGGCCGCGGTGAGGACGACGAAGTTGACGATGCCGGCGCCCGCCGGGATGCCGATCTTCGCGAAGGCCTCGACGAACGGCGAGACGCCCGGGGCGAACTCGGTCCACTTCACGACGCAGAGGATGACGGTGAGCGCGCCGACGTAGAACAGCGCGATGCGCCAGGGGAGCGTGTTGATCGCCTTGGGGAGGGTCTTCTCCGGGTTCTCGGACTCGCCCGCGGTGACGCCGACCAGTTCGACGGCGAGGTAGGCGAACATCACACCCTGCAGGGTCATCAGGGAGGAGCCGACGCCCTTGGGGAAGAAGCCGTCGAAGGCCCAGAGGTTGGAGACGGCGGCCGTGTCACCGGCGGAGCTGAAGCCGAAGGTGAGGACGCCGAGACCGATGACGATCATGCCGATCAGGGCGGTGACCTTGACCATCGAGAACCAGAACTCGAGCTCGCCGAAGACCTTCACCGAGATCAGGTTGACCCCGAAGAGGATCACCAGGAAGGCCAGGGCCGTCACCCACTGGGGGATGGACGGGAACCAGTAGTTGACGTAGATCGCGGCGGCCGTCAGCTCGGCCATGCCGGTGACGACCCACATCAGCCAGTACGTCCAGCCGGTGAAGTAGCCGAAGAACGGGCCGAGGAACTCGCGGGAGTACTCCGCGAAGGAGCCCGAGACCGGGCGGTACAGGAGCAGTTCGCCGAGCGCCCGCATGATGAAGAAGACGATCGCGCCCGCGAGCGCGTACATGAGGATGAGGCTGGGGCCGGCCTTGGCGATGTTCGCCCCGGCCCCCAGGAAGAGGCCGACGCCGATGGCGCCGCCGATCGCGATCATCTGGACCTGACGGCTGCCGAGTCCGCGCTCGTACCCCTCTTCGGAGGTCTTCTCCGAGTCTGTTCCGACCTGAGCGGAGGTCATGAGTGTGGTGCGCCTTTCTCCATGCCGAACCGGGCCTCTCGTCGGCCTCGGACCGGGTTTCGATCCCCCCCGGATTGATGGAGCGGTGCCTGGCCGGCGATGGCCGGCTCGGTGGCGCACCCGGCGGAACATACGGGTGGTGTTCGCCGGGCGGTCGTGAAGATCTATCACGCCCGCAATCTTGATCGCCCAGGGCAGCTGTGGCGCACGACACAGGGAAAAGGGGATGAACAGGACACAAAGAGGACACTCCCGGCCGTCACGGTGATGTGATCGTTATCCGGATTTGAGCGTCCTCTGAGCGAACGGAAAATCGGCAGAAATCGAACACGAAAGCCCCGCACATCAGGGCAAGAGGGTCGCCACCAGGGTCTCCTGGAGTTCGCCCAGCCACAGGTACGCCAGCACCATCGGCTTGCGCGGATCGTCGGCCGAAAGCCGGTAGAGGAGGTTGATGTCCTCCTCCTCGGTGATCTCCAGACGGGAGCCGATCGCCAGCCGCAGATCGTTGAGCGCGCGCAGCCACTGCTGGGACTCCTGCGCCGACAGCTTCAGCACCGCCCCGCCCTCGCGGCCCGCCTCGGAGGCGAGGGCGTCCAGCGAGCGGACCACCGCGAGGGCGTTCTCCCGCTTGCCGGCCCGCAGGTCGTTCTCGGTGTAGCGGCGGAACTCGGCGGAGTGCGCCTTCTGCTCGTCCGCACCGGCAGGCCCCGGGGTGCCCTCCGGGTCCGTGTACGCGTCCGGGAAGAGACGCCGCAGCACCGGATCGGCGGGGGGCTCGCTCGGACCCTCGGCGAAGAGCTCGGCGAGGGGGTCGTCGGGGGCCTCCTCGGCGGGGCCGGGACCGATCAGCTCCAGGAGCTGGACGGCCAGTGACCGGATGATGGAGATCTCGACGTCGTCGAGCGCGACGGCCGCGCCGCCGCCGGGGAGCGGTTCGAAGTGTCCAGACATATGAGGGGAGGCTACTTCCGGTCCTGCTGGAGGGTGGCCCACAGGCCGTAGCCGTGCATCGCCTGCACGTCGCGCTCCATCTCCTCGCGGGATCCGCTGGAGACGACCGCGCGGCCCTTGTGGTGGACGTCGAGCATGAGCTTGGTGGCCTTGTCCTTGCTGTAGCCGAAGTACGTCTGGAAGACGTACGTCACATAGCTCATCAGGTTGACCGGGTCGTTGTGCACGATCGTGACCCAGGGAACGTCGGGCTCGGGTACGGCGAAGACCTCCTCCGCCGACTCGGTACGTTCGATCTCAAGGGGAGCGGGTGACGTCACAGGCCCCATGCTGCCACGCATCCCACAAATCGTCACACCGACGAAAAGGGGGTACCATCTGTCGTCATGAACACAGCGGACCTTGGGCTGCCGGTGGACGTTCCCTCTACGGCGCTCTTCACGGACCAGTACGAGCTGACGATGCTGCAGGCCGCGCTGGCGGCCGGTACGGCCGAACGGCGCAGCGTGTTCGAGGTCTTCACCCGGCGGCTGCCGGAAGGCCGGCGCTACGGCGTCGTCGCGGGCACCGGCCGGGTCCTGGACACCGTCGAGAACTTCCGGTTCGACGCGGACGTCGTCGGCTTCCTGCGGGAGCGCGGGATCGTGGACGCGAAGACCTTGGACTGGCTCGCCGGATACCGCTTCTCGGGTGACATATGGGGCTACCCGGAGGGCGAGGTCTACTTCCCCGGCTCCCCGGTCATGCGCGTCGAGGGCTCCTTCGCCGAGTGCGTGCTCCTCGAGACCGTGATCCTTTCCATCCTCAACCACGACTCCGCGATCGCGGCCGCCGCCTCCCGGATGTCCTCGGCCGCCGGGGACCGCCCGCTGATCGAGATGGGCGCCCGGCGCACCCACGAGCTGGCCGCCGTCGCCGCCGCCCGCGCCGCCTACGTCGGCGGCTTCACCACCACCTCGGACCTGGCCGCCGGCTTCCGCTACGGCATCCCGACCGTGGGCACCAGCGCCCACGCCTTCACCCTGCTGCACGACACCGAGCGGGACGCCTTCCGGGCCCAGGTGGACTCGCTCGGCCGGGGCACCACCCTGCTGGTGGACACCTACGACGTCGCCGAGGCCGTCCGGCTGGCCGTGGAGGTGGCCGGGCCCGAGCTGGGCGCGGTCCGCATCGACTCCGGCGACCTGCTGCTCGTCGCCCACCGGGTGCGCCAGCAGCTGGACGAGCTCGGCGCCACGGACACCCGGATCATCGTCACCTCCGACCTCGACGAGTACGCCATCGCCTCCCTCGCCGCCGCCCCCGTGGACGCGTACGGCGTCGGCACGCAGCTGGTCACCGGCTCCGGGCACCCCACCTGCTCCATGGTCTACAAGCTGGTCGCCCGCGCCGAGTCCGCCGATCCGAAGGCGCCGCTGGTGCCGGTGGCGAAGAAGTCGACCGGCGGCAAGACGTCCATCGGCGGCCGCAAGTGGGCGGCGCGGCGGCTGGACCGGTTCGGGGCCGCGGAGGCCGAGGTCGTCGGCACCGGACCGGTGCCCGCCGAGCTGGCCGACCGGCAGCTGCTGGTGGAGCTCGTCAAGGGCGGCGAGGTCGTGGCCCGCGAGCCGCTGGACGTCGTACGCGACCGCCACGCGGCGGCCCGCGCGGGCCTGCCCCTGTCCGCCACCCAGCTCTCCCGCGGCGAACCGGTCCTGCCGACCGAGTACCTGCCCGCGCGGTCGGGTAGCTAGGGCGTGACAAGCCTGGAGGCCTGTTGCGGGACCCGTAGTTTCTCTAGGCTTGCTTACTTCATCCGGAATCGGCTTCACCCACAGTGCAAGCACACCTAGTGCAAGGACACCGACCATGCGCCGCGCCTTGATCGTCGTAGACGTGCAGAACGACTTCTGCGAGGGGGGCAGCCTCGCGGTGGCCGGGGGCGCCGAGGTGGCCGCCGCGGTCACCGAGCTGATCGGGCAGGCCCCCGCCGGATACCGCCATGTCGTGGCCACCCGCGACCACCACATCGCGCCCGGCGGCCACTTCGCCGACAACCCGGACTTCGTGCACTCCTGGCCGGCGCACTGCGTCGCCGGCACCGAGGGCGTCGGCTTCCACCCGAACTTCGCCCCCGCGGTCGCCTCCGGCGCGATCGACGCCGTGTTCGACAAGGGGGCGTACGCCGCCGCCTACAGCGGGTTCGAGGGGGCCGACGAGAACGGGGTCAAGCTGGGGGACTGGCTGCGGGCGCGGGAGATCGACGAGGTCGACGTCGTCGGGATCGCCACGGACCACTGTGTGCGGGCCACCGCGCTGGACGCGGCGCGGGAGGGTTTTCGCACGCAGGTGCTCCTCGATCTGACGGCGGGGGTCGCGGAGGAGACGACCGAGCGGGCGCTGGAGGAGCTTCGGGGCGCCGGGGTGGAGCTGAGCGGAAAGCCCGTGGTGCGCTGAGCCGGGTGGAGACGCGCGGCTACGCCGCGGCGTCTCTCAGCAGCGACCTGATCGGTCTCCACAGCTCGAGGACCTTCGTGTCCTGCGCCGTGCGCCATATCAGGCCGTCCGGGTGGTGGAGGACGGCCGTGATCTCGTCCGGGGTCGGTGGGGCCGCGTTGCCGCGGAGGTAGACCGCACGCAGGCCCAGGTTGCGGAGCCTGGTGAGGGCTCGGGCGCGGTTCTGGGCGTGCACCAGCACCCGGACCCCGGAGGTCTCCAGGGCGGTCGGGCTGGGCAGGTTCAGGGCCACCACCACTCTGCCGTTCGGCAGCTTGCAAAAGCCTCCTGCGGCCATGCGGTCATACCCCCGTGCGGTTCGGTATCGAGGTCGGCGTCAATAAGAAAGCCACAGGACGCACCTAAACACGATCGGCGGCAACCCGCCAGGGGGCTGCCGCCGATGCGCTTCTGACCTGCGATGATGCCGACTACTTCGCCGAAGGACCGACCTTCACCGTGATCGTCGAGCCGTTCTTGGGCTCGCTGACGATCTTGATCGAGGTGTTGGTGTCAGTGACCTTGACGCCCGCGAGCGGGTTCGTCGGGTCCCAGTAGGTCGACTTGCCGTCGTCGAAGACCGGGACACCCGGACGCGACTTGATCTTGGTCGCGACGTCCGCCTTGTGCAGCGTGATCGCGTCCGTCGGGTAGGTGCTGAAGGTGGAGTCGAAGGACTGAAGGCGCCCACGCATCAGGGTGCCGTCGGACCACTTCAGCGGGGCCGAGTGCGCGTCGATCGGGAGGATCAGGCCCTCACCGCCGTGCACGCTGGTGTTGTCGTCCGCCTGGGAGGTGTCCCACTTCCAGATCAGCAGGCCGTTCTGGTAGGCGTAGTGCTCCACCCAGTCGGGGCGCGACGCGAAGCCGAAGTTGTACGGGCCGACCTTGAGGACCTTGTCGTACGACACGTACTGGCGGTTCTCGGCGATGTAGTACTGCGCGTAGTCGTCCGTGATGGCGGCGCCGATGCGCGAGAAGCCGGTCGCCGTCCAGGCCGTGTCGGCCGTCTCCGCGTTGTCGGAGAAGACGGCCGCGCCGTCCGCGGTCACCGTGATCTCGTCGGCCGCGAAGCCCTTCTGGGCCACGCCGCCGTCGGTGGCGTAGCGGAAGCGCAGGCTGATCTGCTTGCCCGCGTAGGCGTCCAGCGGGAACGTCAGCTTCTGGTAGGCGTCCACCGTGCCGGTGAGGGCGGGCTTGCCGCTGCCGTCACGCGGGATGGCGGTGCCGTCGGCCAGGGTGCCGTCGATCGGCGTGTAGCTGGCGCCGCCGTCGGTGGAGACCTCGGTGTAGAGGTAGTCGTAGTCCTGCTCGATGTCCCACCAGCCGTCGAGGGTCAGGGACGCCGACGACTTGCCGGTCAGGTCGACCGTGCGGGTCAGGGTGTTGCGCAGGTCGTCGCCGCTGCCGCTCCACCACTGGGTCGCGCCCTGCGCCGGGGCGACGACGTCGGTGGTGACCGTCTTGTCCGGCAGCGTGACCACGAGGGCCTGCGGGTTCTTGGTGTTGTACTCCGCGACGCCCAGCTTGTGGGTGGACTTCTTGCCCGCCCTGGCGACGTCGTAGTCCAGCCAGCCCAGCTGGAGCTTGTCCCAGGCGTTCATGTCGCCCGGCAGGTCGCCGATGGCGTCCTTGCCGGTGCCGAGCCAGGAACCGGAGGACATCAGGGTCCAGAAACCGGTGGAGTTGTCGCCGCCGCCGGAGGTGTCGTACTCGTCGGGCAGGCCGAGGTCGTGGCCGTACTCGTGGGCGTAGACGCCCAGGCCGCCGTTCTCCGGCTGGATGGTGTAGTCGCCGACCCAGATGCCGGTGTCGCCGACCTCGGTGCCGCCGAGCTTGTTGGTGTCCGGGCCGGTGGCGCCGGCGTCGGTGGCGAAGGCGTACCAGCGGTGCGCCCAGATCGCGTCCGTACCCTGCGCGCCGCCGCCCGCGGAATCGTCCTCGCCGGCGTGCACGATCTGGAAGTGGTCGATGTAGCCGTCGGGCTCGTTGAAGTCGCCGTCGCCGTCGTAGTCGTAGCGGTCCCACTGGTCGAACTGGGCCAGCTCCGTCTTGATCTCGGCGGCCGTGTCACCGGCGGCCTCGCGCTCGGCGACCCAGGCGTTGACGCCGTCCTGGACCGCGTACCAGGCGCCCGTGGGGGCGTCGTCGGAGCCGTAACGGGCCTCGTTGTAGGGGACCTTGACCCAGTCGGTCACTTCACCCTCGACCGAGTAGCGGCCCGAGGACTGCTTCTCGTAGTACTTCTTCAGCGACTCGGTCTTCTTGCCGGTGCCGAAGTACAGGTCCTGGAAGTGCGCCTGGTTGTAGTCCGCCTGCCAGGCCGTGGAGTTGTCCGTGGCGCGGTTGGGCTGGGCTATCTGGTTGTGCAGCGGGCCGACCGTGCCGCCGTAGCGGGAGTCGATCTGGTCGCCGAACTCGACCAGGATCGTGAAGATCTTGTCGGTCTTCTCGCGGCCGAGCTCGACGTACTTGCTGTCGCCCTTCCTGCTCTTGAGCTTGACGACCTTCGAGCCGTCGCGGTCCTTGACCGACGCCTCGCCGGAGATGACCTGCTCGAGGGCCTCCTTCTTCTGGGCCTCCTGCGTCTTGCTGAGCGGGCCGTCGAAGTCGTGCTCCTTGGCCTTGGCCGGCTGCGGGTCCTGCCGGTCCACCGCTGCCGCGCCGGCCGCACCGCCCTCGGCGGCCTCCGCCACGGCGAACGTCGTGAACGTCGCCGAGGCCGCCGCGAGCGCTACCACGGTCGCGGCTGTCCTGAATGTCCAGGATCTCTTGGTCACTTGATGTCCTCCCCTAACGCGCCCGTCAGCGCGGAAGGGGGGATCCCTGTCAAGGAAAGTCCGCGCGCGGTTATACGCGTGTAGTCAAGTGACGCCATTTGACTACTGGTTTACGAGAAAAGACAGACCTTGACTTGGACAGATCAAGTGCATTATTGAGGAGCGGCGTTCGTATTACGGACACGTGACCGTAACGTGGGGAACGCGCCGGGCCGCCTGGACCCGCACTCGAACAGGCGCGCGCCCCTGTCCACTTGGTGGACCCCATGACTCCGTGCGCCCCCTGTGCACCGGTACCGTGGGTTAGGTCACGCTTACCACCGGGCCTGGTCGGGCATGCAGGCGTTGGGCCCTGTCCCGCGTCCGCGGCACGATCGGCCGGGTAGGCCCCCAGAGTCGAGATCTCCCCCGCTTCCGAGGACACGATTGCCATGCCTCGTCCGACTGTCGCACAGCTCATGTACGGTTCCTGCACCGTCGTCTTCTCGACGCTCGCCATGCTGCTGCTGTCACAGACGAGTTCGGGCGCCGGGGTCGCCGTCATCGCGGTGGCCGCGCTCGCGCTCGGTCTGCTCGTCGCCATGACGGTGCCGGTGACACGCTCGTCGCCGCCGACGCCGGCGGTGAATCAGCAGCCGGCGCCCGAGCCGGTGCCGGTACCCGTCTCCGCCGCCGCGGCGCCCGTCGCGTCCGCCGCCCCCGAGCCGGTCCGGGAGCCCACAGCCCCCTGAACGGCGTGCAGGAGGGCCCGTGCCGCGCGGCGCGGGCCCTCCTGCACGCCCGGGCGCCGTCCGCTCAGGCCGTGCCGACCACCACCGTCTTCGCCGCCTTGTCGTGCAGCCCCTGCTTGTAGGGCTTGTCGAAGTAGCTCCAGCCGCCGCACACCGCCGTCCACACACAGGCGCAGCAGAAGGCGAACGGCAGCCACAGCACCAGGGCCCGGACCAGCGAGGACTGCGCGGAGGGCGTGGAGCCGTCGTCCAGGTTGGCGACCCGCATCCGGAACCACTTCTTGGCGAGGGTCTGCCCGGTCCGCGCGGTCAGGATCGTGTCGTACGCGACATAGAGGACGGCCGTGATGACCTCGCGCCCGAAGGTCTTGCCGAACTCGAGGTCGTCCGCGTCGACGGTGTACTGGCCGACCCGGAACGCCCAGGCCAGCAACGCCACCACGATGTACACCATGACCATGTCGATGATCCGGGCGAGCGTGCGCCGTCCGCTGTCGGCGAGCGGCGGCATGCCGGCGAGCGGATCGGCGGGGTGACCGCCGTACGGGTCACCGCCCTGGCCTTCCCCGGGGCCGCCCCCACCGCTGTAGGGCGGTGGCGGCGCCCCGTCGTACGGGGTGTCGTACGGCGAGCCGCCCTGCGGGGGCTCCCGCGGCGGCTGCTTGCGGAACGGGTCGTCCTCCGGCGAGCCGCCGGAGCCGGGGGGCGGATCGGTGGTCATGGCCCGAGTGGAACCCGCGGCCCACGCCGCCGCATCCGGCGAGCGGCCGTACGGGTGTCGGCCGGCGAAACGGCCGTCAGCCGGCCACGAACGTGTGCGCCGCCTTGTCGTGCCAGCACTGCCGCCACGGCTTGTCGAACAGACCCCATACGACGCCCACGACGCCGATCGCCAGCAGCCCGGGCACGCAGTAGACGAGCCAGCGGCGCAGGGCGGCGCCGAAGGACGGCGGCTCGTGCCCCTCGATGTCCCGCACCTCCAGACCGAACAGCTTCTTGCCCAGCGTGCGCCCCCACCTGGCGGTCGGCAGCGCCTCGTACACGACCCCGAAGACGAGGAGGACGGCGAGGACGACGCCCAGATAGACGGCCGTCGTGCCGTCGAGCAGCCACACGGTGACGGTCTGTCCGGTGAGCCTGGCCTCGTCGATCTTCTCGTTGACGTGGTCGACGGCCTTCACGCCCAGCGGCACGGCCGCCGCGGAGGTGACGGCGGCCAGCACGAGCGTGTCGACCAGACGGGCGGCGAGCCGCTTCCCCATCCCGGCGGGCCGGGCCGCCGCCTGACGCCTCGCCGCCGCCTGGAAGATGTCCTCCACCGGCGGCTTCCAGGGACCGGGCTGCTCGTCGGCGCCCGCCAGCCGGTGCACCTGCTGCGCCCAGGACGGCTGCCCGCCACCGGGACCTGCGGCCATGGGGGCGGCGGCCTGGCCGGCGGCGGGCGCGGGCACCTGGGCCTGCGTGGCGGGCAGGGGCGCGGGCACCTGGGCCGGGGCGGCGGCCTGGGAAGGGACGACCGGGGCGACCTGCTGGGGGCCGGACGGCGCGGGCACCTGCCCGGCGGCGGGCGGGAACCCCGGGGCTCCCTCCGGGCCGGGGGCGCCCTGTGCCTGGGCGCCCGCCTGCGCCGCCGCGGCCCGCTCGGCGGCCGCCTTGCCGGCGGCGAAACCGGGCTTGGCGGGGGCGGGCTGCGCGGGAGCGGGGTCGTCAGGGGCCGCACCGGCACCGGAGGCGGCCGCGGACCCGGCCCTCCCGGCCGTCGGGCGGCGGAAGACGAACGTGCCCCCTGACACCACGTCACCCGCCCCGGGCTCCGGCTCCACCGGCGGGATCGTCGTCGTGCCGTCGGTGCTCGCCGACTGCCCGTCGGGCTGGGCCGGCGGAGTCTGCGGGACCCTCGGGTCTGCGCTCTGGCCGGCGCCCCAGGACACCCGGCGGTCCGGGTCGCCGCCGAAGCCGGACTGGTGGGAGCGGTCGGCGCCCCAGACCGAGGCGGGCTCGGCACGGCCGCCGCCGTACTGCTCCGCCGGGTTCGGGTCCTCGTCGAAGAAGTGCGGGCCGGTCTCCTCCACGGGGGACGCCGGCGGGGTGAGCGGCGTTCCGTCCGACGGGGCCGGGCGGCTGGTGCCCGGCACCCAGGCGGCGCCGTTCCAGTACCGGACGTAACCGGGGATGGACGGGTCCGGGTAATACCCCTCGCGGGGCCTGTCGTCGCCGGGTGCCGGGGTTGGGGCGCTCATGTCCTCGTCCCGTATCTGCTCGCGGGTGGGATGGGGGCCTCCACATCTATCAGACGCGCGCAACCCCCACCGCCAGTCCCGCCGTACCCGCCCCTTTCCGGGCAACCCCGTGCACGCCCTTCACACGTTCGGAACCCGCACCGAGAAAAAAGTTCTGCGAACCCGCGTAATGGTCCGCGTCCCTCCCGCTCTCTCTCCCTGCGTACACATGCGTACCGAGAGGAGAACGACCATGCGTCACACCGTGGTGGAGCGCGAGCTGGAGCTGAACCTCATCCTGTCGCCGGAGCGCAGCATCCCCGTCCCGGCCCGGCTGAGCTACCGCAGCGACGATCCGTTCGCCGTACACGTCACCTTCCACATCAACTCCGAGCACCCCGTGCACTGGACCTTCGCCCGCGAGCTGCTCGTGGAAGGGGTGTTCCGGGCGTGCGGGTACGGGGACGTACGGGTGTGGCCGACGAAGGCGGAGGGGCGCAGCGTCGTGCTGATGGCGCTGAGTTCACCCGCCGGTGACGCCCTTCTGGAGGCGTCGGCCGCGCAGGTCTCGACCTGGCTCGAGCGGACGCTGCGGGTGGTGCCGCCGGGGGCCGAGGGCGAACAGCTCGGTCTGGACGAGGTGCTGGCCGAGCTGCTCGCCCCCACGCCCGCGGACGACCTGCGCTCGCGCGACCCGTGGCCGGCGGACGAGGCGAAGGACGGTGAGTGAAACGGCGTGCGTCAGAACAGCTTGCCGGGGTTGAGGATGCCCAGCGGGTCGAAGACCTGCTTGATCCCGCGTTGCATCTCCACCCCGACCGGGCCGATCTCGCGCGCCAGCCACTCCTTCTTGAGGACGCCCACGCCGTGCTCGCCGGTGATCGTGCCGCCGAGTTCCAGGCCGAGCGCCATGATCTCGTCGAAGGACTCGCGGGCGCGCCGGCACTCGTCGGGGTCCTGCGCGTCGAAGCAGACGGTGGGGTGGGTGTTGCCGTCGCCCGCGTGGGCGACGACCCCGATGGTCAGCCGGTGCTTCTCCGCGATGCGCTCCACGCCCTCGATCATCTCGCCGAGGCGCGACCGGGGCACGCACACGTCGTCGATCATCGTGGTCCCCTTGACGGCCTCCAGCGCGACGAGCGACGACCGCCGGGCCTGGAGGAGGAGTTCGGACTCGGCCGCGTCGTCCGCGGGGACGACGTGGGTCGCGCCGGCCGCCTCGCACAGCGCGCCGACGGCGGCGAGGTCGGCGGCCGGGTCGGCGGTGTCGAAGGCGGCCAGCAGCAGCGCCTCGGTCGACTCGGGCAGACCCATGTGGGTGAGGTCGTTGACGGCCTTGACCGTCGTACGGTCCATCAGCTCGAGGAGCGAGGGCACATGTCCTCCCGCCATGATCCGGCACACCGCGTCGCAGGCGGCGGCCGCCGACCCGAACTCCGCCGCCAGCACCAGCTGCCGCGGCGGCTGCGGCTTGAGGGCCAGGATCGCGCGCACGACGATGCCGAGCGAGCCCTCGGAGCCGACGAAGAGGCGGGTCAGGTCGTACCCGGCGACGCCCTTCGCGGTGCGCCGGCCGGTGGACATGAGCCGGCCGTCGGCGAGGACGACGTCCAGGCCGAGGACGTACTCGGCCGTCACCCCGTACTTCACACAGCACAGGCCGCCGGAGGCCGTGCCGATGTTCCCGCCGATGGTGCACGTCTCCCAGCTGGAGGGGTCGGGCGGGTAATAGAGGCCGTGTTCGCCGACCGCGCGGGAGAGGGCCGCGTTGACGACGCCGGGTTCGACCACGGCGATACGGTCGACCGGGTCGATCTCCAGGACGCGGTCCATCTTCGTCAGGGACAGCACGATGCAGCCGTCCGTCGCGTTGGCGCCGCCGGACAGGCCGGTGCGGGCGCCCTGCGGGACGACCGGCACGCGCAGCGCGGTCGCGGTGCGCATGACGTGCCGGACCTGTTCCACCGTGCGCGGCAGCACGACCACGGCGGGGGCGCCGGCGGGACAGAAGCTCGCCATGTCGTTGGCGTAGGCGGTGGTGACGTCGGGGTCGGTGAGGACCGCCTCGGCCGGCAGGCCCGCGAGGAGCCGGTCGGTGAGGCTGCCCTGGGCTTCGTCGGGTGCGGCTTGGATACGGCTCATGATCACAGCGTCGCACCCGGGGCCATCGGTGTGAACCCCGTCCACGGCGGCCGCCACCTGCCCGGGCGGGGCCGAGGCGACGACGCACAGTGAGCGGCATGGAGGACACGGAGAACCACAGACTCCCCTGGTACCGCCGGCCGCCGCTCGTCGGCTCGCTGGTGGGGGTGCTGGTGCTGGCCGGCGGGCTGGTGCTGCTGAGTCTGCCCGGCGAGCGGGCCGGGCACGGGGCGCCCGCACCGGCGCCGGGGGCGCGGGCCGCGGTCGGGGCGGGGGTGCCGGTCGGGCTGCCCGAGCTGGCGGTGCTGATCGACGAGCGGCAGCGGCGGGTGCGGGAGCACCCGCGGGACGCGCCCTCGTGGGCGCTGCTGGGCGCGGCCTACGTCGAGCGGGGCCGGCGCACCGCCGACGCGGCCGCCCTCTACCCGCGGGCCGAGCGCGCGCTGCGCACCTCGCTGAAGGTGCGCCCGAAGGACAACGCCGAAGCCTACGAGGGCCTGGCCGCGCTGGCCGGCGCGCGCCGGGACTTCCGGGCTGCGCTGGCCTGGGCCGAGGCCGCCCGCAGGTCGGCACCGGACCGCTGGACGACGTACGCGCAGCTCATCGACGCGTACACGGGGCTCGGCGACCACAAGAACGCCCACCGGGCGCTGGAGCGGCTGCGGAAGCTGCGCTCGGGTCCGGCGGTGCTGGCGCGGGCGGCGGGCGTGTACTGGGAGCAGGGCCGGCGCGAGGACGCGCAGGCCGCGCTGGCCGACGCGGCGGCCGGGGCGGAATCGCCGGCCGAGGAGGCGGCCTGGCTTGAGCGGGCCGGGCAGCTCGCCTTCGAACGCGGCGAGCCGGACAGCGCGCTGCGGCATTTCCGGGCGGCCGTACGGCTGGATCCGGACCAGTGGGCCGCGCGGGCCGGGCAGGGGCGGGCGCTGGCCGCGTTGGGCCGGATCTCGGAGGCGGTGCACGCGTACCGGGCGGCGCTGGCCGGGCAGCCGTTGCCGCAGTACGCCCTCGAACTGGGCGAACTGTACGAGTCGTCGGGGCAGGCCCGGCCGGCCCGGGCGCAGTACGACCTGCTGCGCGCGCGGGTGCGGCGGGACGCGGCCGGCGGGGTGGACGGGGAGCTGGTGCTCGGTCTGTTCGAGGCGGACCACGGCGATCCGGCGTCGGCGGTGCGGCGGCTGCGCGCGGAGTGGCGGCGCCAGCCGGGGATCGCGGTCGCGGACGCGCTGGGCTGGGCGCTGCACCGGGCCGGGGACGACAAGGAGGCGCTGAAGTACGCCTCGATCGCCACCGACCGGGTGCACGGGGGCGCGGTGCGCAGCGCGCCGTACGTCTACCACCTGGGGATGATCGAGCTGGGCCTGAAGCGCCCCGGGCCGGGGCGCCGTCATCTCAGGGAGGCCCTGGAACTCAACCCGTACTTCTCGCGGCTGCACGTCCCGGCGGCGCGGGCGGCGCTGGGACGGCTGGGCGAGGTGCCGGACGAGGACCTCCCCGAGTAGGCCTACAGGTTGCCGCGCCTGTCCTGCTCGCGCTCGATCGCCTCGAACAGGGCCTTGAAGTTGCCCTTGCCGAAGCCCATCGAGCCGTGCCGTTCGATGATCTCGAAGAAGACGGTCGGGCGGTCCTGGACCGGCTTGGTGAAGATCTGCAGCAGATAGCCGTCCTCGTCGCGGTCGGCGAGGATCTTCAGCTCACGCAGGGTGTCGACGGGCACCCGGGTGTCGCCGACCCACTCGCCGAGGGTGTCGTAGTAGGAGTCGGGGGTGTCGAGGAACCGCACCCCGGCGGCCCGCATGGTGCGCACGGTCTCGACGATGTCGCCCGTGTTCAGCGCGACGTGCTGGACACCGGCGCCGCCGTAGAACTCCAGGTACTCGTCGATCTGGGACTTCTTCTTCGCGATGGCGGGCTCGTTGATCGGGAACTTGACCTTGAGGGTGCCGTCCGCGACGACCTTCGACATGAGGGCGGAGTACTCGGTGGCGATGTCGTCGCCGACGAACTCCTTCATGTTGGTGAAGCCCATGACCTTGTTGTAGAAGCCGACCCATTCGTCCATCCGGCCGAGTTCGACGTTGCCGACGCAGTGGTCGATCGCCTGGAAGGTGCGGTGGGCGGGCGGTTCGGTGATCGGGTCGGCGGCGGCGTAGCCCGGGAGGTAGGGGCCGTCGTAGCCGGAGCGGTCGACGAGGGTGTGGCGGGTCTCGCCGTAGGTGGCGATCGCGGCGAGGACGACGGTGCCGTGCTCGTCCTTCAGCTCGTAGGGCTCGGCGACGGAGCGGGCGCCGTGCTCGATCGCGTAGGCGTACGCGGCGCGCGCGTCCGGCACCTCGATGGCGAGGTCGATCACGCCGTCGCCGTGCTCGGCCACGTGCCGGGCGAGGAAGTGGCCCCAGGAGGTGGTGGGCCTGATGACGGAGGTGAGCACGAAGCGGGCCGAGCCGTTGGCGAGGACGTACGAGGCGGTCTCACGGCTGCCGGTCTCCGGGCCGCTGTAGGCGACCAGTTGCATGCCGAAGGCGGTGGAGTAGTAGTGCGCGGCCTGCTTGGCGTTGCCCACGGCGAAGACGACCGCGTCCATTCCCTTGACCGGGAAGGGGTCGGCCTGCCGGGCGGTCGTGACGGGAGTGTGGTGTGTGGTCTGCGTCATAGCGGAAGGGTCGCTCTCGCTTGCAAGGTGCGCAATACTTCGCCGTATCGCTGGACAACATGTTCAGCACTACGACCGTTCCGGCAGGCTTTCTGTACAGGGTGACCATCTCGGAGGCGGGACATGACGATCGATCATCTGGACGGGCGGATCATCGCGCTGCTGGCCCGGGAGCCGCGGATCGGGGTGCTGGAGATGTCCCGGCGGCTGGGTGTGGCGCGCGGGACCGCGCAGGCGCGGCTGGACCGGCTTCAGTCGAACGGAGTCATCCGGGGGTTCGGCCCCGAGGTGGATCCGGCGGCCCTCGGCTACCCGGTCACCGCCTTCGCCACGCTGCAGATCCGGCAGGGGCAAGGGGCGGACGTACGGGCGCACTTGAGAAGCGTGCCGGAGGTGCTGGAGTTGCACACCACCACGGGCAGCGGGGACATGCTGTGCCGGCTGGTGGCCCGCTCCAACGCCGATCTCCAGCGGGTCATCGACCGGGTTGTCGGTTTTGATGGCATTGTCCGGGCCTCCACCGCGATCGTGATGGAGAACCCCGTTCCGCTGCGGGTCATCCCGCTGGTGGAGCAGGCGGCGGGGCCGTCCACGGCTTGAGGCGGTGAGGGCGTGTGAGCTTCTGGGAGTACCTGAACACGCGGCACCAGCAGTTGCTCACGGACGCGTGGCAACACGCCAGTGTCGTCTTCCAGTGCATGGTCGCGGCGACCCTGATCGGAGTACTGGCCGGGGTCGTCACCTACCGCAGCGAGTGGGCCGGCGGCCTCGCCACCACGAGCACCGCCACCCTCCTCACCATCCCCTCCCTCGCCATGATCGGTCTGCTGATCCCGCTGGTGGGGCTCGGGGTGCCGCCGACGGTGATCGCGCTGACCCTGTACGGGCTGCTGCCGGTGGTGCGGAACTCGATCGTGGGGCTGCGCGGGGTCGATCCCGCCCTGGTGGACGCGGCGAAGGGCATCGGGATGTCCCGCCCGGCCCGGCTGGCCCGGGTGGAGCTGCCGCTGGCCTGGCCGCCGATCCTCACCGGGATCCGGGTCGCCACGCAGATGCTGATGGGCATCGCGGCGATCGCCGCCTACGCCTCCGGTCCCGGCCTCGGCAACGAGATCTTCCGCGGCATCGCCTCCCTGGGCAGCGCGAACGCCCTCAACCAGGTTCTCGCGGGCACGCTCGGGATCGTCGTCCTGGCGCTGCTGTTCGACGCTGCGTACGTGCTCGTCGGGCGGCTGACGATTCCGAGGGGGATCCGTGCCTGAGTCGCATGGGACCACCATCGAGCTGGAGGGCCTGACCAAGCGGTATCCGGGCAGCTCCCTGCCCTCCGTCGACAACGTGACCATGGAGATCAAGGCCGGCGAGACGGTCGTGTTCGTCGGCCCCTCCGGCTGTGGGAAGTCCACCACCCTGAAGATGATCAACCGGTTGATCGAGCCGAGCGGCGGCCGGATCCGGATGGGCGGCGAGGACGTCACCGGCATCGACGCGGTGACGCTGCGCCGAAAGGTCGGGTACGCGATCCAGTCCTCGGGCCTGTTCCCGCACATGACGGTCGCCCAGAACATCGCGCTCGTGCCGCGGATGATCGGCTGGTCCAGGGCGCGGATCGGGGAGCGGGTGGAGGAGATGCTCCACCTGGTCGGCCTCGACCCCGGCGAGTTTCACGGCCGGTACCCGCGGCAGCTGTCCGGCGGGCAGCAGCAGCGGGTGGGCGTGGCCCGGGCGCTCGCCGCCGATCCGCCCGTCCTGCTGATGGACGAGCCCTTCGGATCGGTGGACCCGGTCACCCGCGACCACCTCCAGGACGAGCTGATCCGGCTCCAGCGCGAGCTGCGCAAGACGATCGTCTTCGTCACCCACGACTTCGACGAGGCGATCAAGCTGGGCGACCGCATCGCGGTGCTGCGGGAACGCTCGCGCATCGCCCAGTTCGACACCCCGGCGGCGATCCTCACCAGCCCGGCGGACGACTTCGTGTCGGGTTTCGTCGGCGCGGGCGCCGCGTTGAAGCGGCTCAACCTCACCCGCGTACGGGATGTGGGGATCACCGGCCACCCGACGGCGACGGTCGGCGACCCCCTCCAGCTGATCTTCGACCGGCTCCGCTCCGGCGGGACGAACGAGATCCTGCTGCTGGACGAGCAGGGCCGCCCCTCCAGGTGGCTGCGGCGCGGCGACCTGATGCGGGCCAAGGGTTCGCCGGACCGCGCCGGGACGCCCGTCCACGCCACGGTGAACCGGGACGCGACACTCCGGGACGCGCTGGAGGCGGTGCTGACCGACGACACCGGGCGGGTCGCGGTGACCGGGCGGCGCGGCGAGTACACCGGGGTCGTCGACATGGAGACGCTGCTGAACTCCGTGCACGAACTGCTCGAGGCCGACCGGCCGGAGGCGCCGGCGGAACGGGAGGAGGCGTGACGGTCCGTGCGGAAGCGGTACAGGGGGTGGAAGGGACGGAGGGGGCTCAGGCGCCGCCGGTCGCCGCGCCGCCGAGGAGCCGGGTCGGCTGGCGCAAGCTGACCTTCCTGCCCGCCTTCCTGGTGGCCCTGCTGCTGGGCACCTGGCTGTGGTTCCGGCAGGCCGACCTGGACCAGGTCTCCGAGAACGCGCTGTCGGGCGGCCAGGTGTCCGAGGCGCTGTGGCAGCACGTCGAACTCACCGTGGTCTCCACCTTCTTCGTGCTGGTCATCGCGATCCCGCTGGGCATCCTGCTGACCCGGCCGGGACTGCGCGCGGCCACGCCCGTCGCGCTGGCCCTCGCGAACACCGGCCAGGCGACCCCGGCGATCGGCCTGCTCGCCCTGCTGGTGATCTGGCTGGGCACGGGCATGAAGGCGGCCCTGACCGGCATCGTGATCTACGGCATCCTGCCGGTCCTCGCCAACACGGTCGCCGGCCTCAGGGCGAACGACCCGACCCTGCTGGAGGCGGCCCGCGGGATCGGGATGTCCGCGCCGGAGGCGCTGGCGCGCGTCGAACTGCCGCTCGCCGTGCCGCTGATCCTCGCCGGGGTCCGTACGGCACTCGTCCTCGACGTGGGCACGGCGACCCTGGCCGCGTTCGGCGGGGGCGGCGGGCTGGGCGTGCTGATCACCGCCGGCATCACCAACCACCGGATGCCGGTCCTGGTCCTGGGTTCGGTCCTGACGGTCGCCCTCGCCCTGCTGGTCGACTGGCTGGCCTCGCTGGCGGAGGTGCTGCTGCGCCCGCGGGGGCTGGACGCATGAGGGAGTTCGGGCCATGAGGAGGTTCGGGGCATGAGGTGGCCTCGGTGGGCGGCGGCCCTTGTCCTGCTGTCCGGCTGCGGGCTGTCCAGCGGCTCCCCCATGGTCGACGACGTCTCGCCCGGCTCGATCGGGAAGGGCGAACCGCTCGAGGGAGCCCGGCTCACCGTCACCTCGAAGGCGTTCACCGAGAACCTGATCCTCGGCGCGATGATGGGCATCGCCTTCCAGGCGGCCGGCGCGGACGTGCTGGACCGCACCGGCATCCAGGGCTCCATCGGCTCGCGCGAGGCCGTACGCAAGGGGGACGCCGACGCCATCTACGAGTACACCGGCACCGCCTGGATGACGTACCTGGGCAACACCGACCCCGTCACCGACCCGCGGGCGCAGTGGCAGGCCGTGCACGACGCGGACCTGGGGAACGGGCTGACCTGGCTGCCGCAGTCCCGGCTGGACAACACCTACGCGCTGGCGATGAACCGGGCGGCCTTCGAGAAGTACGGCACCCGCAGCCTCTCGGACGTGGCCGCGCTGGCGAGGTCGGATCCGGACGCGGTGACGCTGTGCGTGGAGGGCGAGTTCGCCAACCGGGCGGACGGGCTGCGGGGCATGGAGAAAAGGTACGGGATGTCCGTGCCGGCGTCCCGGATCACCCAGATGGACAGCGGGATCATCTACACGCAGGTGAGGAAGGGGAGCTGCACGTACGGGGAGGTGTACACCACGGACGGGCGGATCAGGTCCATGGACCTGGTGGTGATGACCGACGACCGCGGGTTCTTCCCCCACTACAACGCGGCCCCCGAGATCAACTCCGCCGCCCTGAGGAGGTGGCCGGCGATCGCGGACGTCCTGAACCCGGTCACGGCGAAGCTGGACAACACGGTGGCGCGGCAGCTGAACGCCAAGGTGGACGTGGAGGGGGAGGATCCGCACCAGGTGGCGTTGGAGTGGATGAGGGGGGAGGGGTTCGTGCGGTAGGGGGCGGACGCGAGTTGCAAAGAAACCGTTGCAAGGATTTCTTTGCAAGGATACCTTTGTACGCATGGACGAGCCCCGGGAACCACAGGTTCGGCAGCTTGACGCGCGGTCGCTGCGCGGGCTGGCGCACCCCTTGCGGATGCAGCTCCTCGACGCCCTGCGCTTCGACGGGCCGGCCACCGCGTCCCGACTCGCCGAGAAGTTGGGCGAGTCCAGCGGAGCCACCAGCTACCACCTGCGGCAGCTGGCCGCCCACGGCTTCATCGAGGACGACCCCGAGCGGGGCAAGGGCAAGGAGCGGTGGTGGAAGGCGGCCCACAAAGGCCTGCGCTTCGACGACTCGCTCCTCACGGACACCGACCCGACCGTACGCGGAGCGGCGGACATGTACCTGCACGAGGTCGCGACCACCCAGACCCGGGACCTGTCGACCTGGCTGGGCAACCGCGCCTCCTGGCCCGACGAATGGAACAGCGTCTGGGACATGAGCAGCGCCACGCTACGGCTTACTCCGGAGCTCACCCGCGAACTCATCGAGAAGATGCACGCGTTGATCGACTTCTACCGCGACCGTGCCACCGACTCCGACGACGCGGCGCAGGTCCGCCTGCACACCCGTGCCTTCCCGCTCCGGACAGATCAAGAGAGGCCCCAGTGATCACCCCCGAGACCCACCTCGCCCTGCACCACGCCCGCACCGCCGAGCTCCAGGCCTTAGCCGACGCCCGTCGTCTCGCCGTGGCCGCCGCCGGAGACCGTCGGGACATCCGGACCCGCCTCGGCTGGACCCTCGTGGAAGTGGGACTGCGGCTCGCCACCACGAAGCGGGCCGTGCTCGTGCCCAGTGCCGCGGCAGGCAACGTTTGCCCGTAAAGGACGGCGTCCGGCGCGTGCTCCCGGCGTGCCGGGTGCACGCCCTCGTACTGGATGTACTTGGGCTTGTGCCCGGTGCGGCGGTGGGGGCCCCTCCCGCTCGAGCGAAGTCGAGAGTGGGGGAGCGTGCCGGGCGTCGCGACGGGGCGAACGTTGCCTGCCGCGGCACTAGCAGCTAGGCACGTCGCCCTTCCCGCTCCCCAACGCCGTCAGCGCGCTCACCGCGCCCTTGAGCGTGGTCACCGGGACCAGCCGCAGCCCCTTGGGCAACTCGGACCTGGCGTCGGAGCACTCCGCCCTCGGCACGAGGAAGACGGTCGCCCCGTCACGGCGGGCGGCCTGTGTCTTCAGGGCGACTCCCCCGACCGCGCCGACCGTCCCGTCCACCCCGATGGTCCCCGTACCGGCGATGGTGCGGCCGCCGGTGAGGTCGCCGCCGTCGCCGTTGCCGTCGAGCTTGTCGACGATGCCCAGCGAGAACAGCAGGCCGGCACTGGGACCGCCCACGTCGGCCAGCTTCAGGGTGACCTTGATGCCTTCGTCCCTGCGGTCGAGGTACCGCAGCGCGGCCTCGGTCGCCGCGTCCTGGGACTCCTCCATCTGCTCGGTGTTGTGCTGCTCGATCTCCTTGGTGGTCTGCCCGCTGGGGTAGACCGAGTCGCGCGGCATGATCGCCTGGTCGGTGCGGAACCAGCCGTCGATCACGTCGGAGAGCGTGATCTGCGCGTCCGGACCGGTCGCCTCGATCGTCGTCATCCGCAGCTGCCCGGCGGTGTCCCGGGTGGGCGCGCCGGAGATGGTGATGACCTGGGTGCCCTGGTTCTCGCCGAGGACGTTCGCCGTCATGCCGGGCTGCGCCACCGAGAACGGCAACGGCGCGAACACCGCCGTCGCGAGCAGACCCACGAAGGGCACGGCGCAGACCCCGACAGCCTGGAGGCGGGTGAGACGAGAGAGGCGAGAGAGCACGAGGTCAATGTAACCGGCCCCGAGGTGCGGCCCTCGTGGAGGTGGCTCAGCGCAGGGCTTCCGCGACCTCCCGCGCCGCGTCCATCACCCTCGGCCCCACCCGCTCGGGCACCGCGTCGGCCAGCATGACCACCCCCACGCTGCCCTCGACGCCGGTGACCCCCAGCAGCGGCGCCGCGGCCCCGCTGGCACCCGCCTCCAGTTCGCCGTGCGTCAGCGTGTACCCCGGCTCGCCCGGCAGCTTCTGCCGCGCGGCGAGGATCGCCCGGCCGGCGGCGCCCCGCTCCAGCGGATGCCGGAACCCGGCCCGGTACGCCACGTGGTAGTCCGTCCAGGTCGGCTCGACGACGGCCACGGCCAGCGCCTCCGCGCCGTCCACCAGGGTCAGATGGGCGGTCGCCCCTATGTCCTCGGCCAGCGACCGCAGCGCGGGCAGGGCGGCCTCCCGTACCAGCGGATGCACCTGGCGACCCAGCCGCAGCACTCCGAGCCCGACCCGGGCCCGCCCGCCGAGGTCACGCCGTACGAGCGCGTGCTGCTCCAGCGTGGCGAGCAACCGGTACACGACGGTCCGGTTCACGCCCAGCTTGTGGGAAAGCTCGGTGACGGTCAGACCGTGGTCCGTGTCGGCCAGCAACTTGAGGACACGCAGTCCCCGGTCGAGCGTCTGGGAGGTCTCCGCGGTCACGACGCCCACTCCTTAGTGGTGAGGTCGGCAGCCCCCGTCGCGGCGGATGCATCACCGAGTCCCGTCAGTGACGCGCTTCCAGAGGCCGCCGATCGGCAGACGGGCCCGGCTTGTCCGGGTCCTGTCGCTTCACGGCTGCGCTCCGCGGCGGCGCTGCCACGGGGCGTGTGCGTAGCGGGACAGTAGCGAAACGGGTTCGCTGAGCGGAAGAGAACGTCCAGAATCCGGTCATGGACCGGTACGGACTACTAGGATTTGCCGCGCTTTTGCCCTGATACGTCACAGCACCTCGGGGGTGGTGTCACTTCATCCGGGTCGCCCACTCCTGCACCTTGGCGATGCGCTGTCGCAACTGCCCCGCCGTCGCCTCCGCGCTCGCCGGCCCGCCGCACACCCGCCGCAGCTCGGTGTGGACGACCCCGTGCGGTTTGCCGCTCTGGTGGACGTACGCGCCGACCATCGTGTTGAGCTGCCGGCGCAGCTCCATCATCTCCTTGTGCGAGACGACGGGCCGCCGCTCGGCCGGCACCTCCAGCAGGTCCGCCTCGCTGTCGGGCTTCTTCCTGCTGTGCGCGATCTGCTTGGCCTGACGCTTCTGCAGCAGCAACTGCACCTGGTCGGGCTCCAGCAGCCCCGGGATGCCGAGGTAGTCCTGCTCCTCCTCGCTGCCCGGGTGGGCCTGCATGCCGAACTCGGCGCCGTTGTACATGACCCGGTCGAAGACGGCCTCGGACTCGAGGGCCTCGAAGGCGAACTGCTCCTGCTCGCCGGTGTCCTCGTCCTGCTGTTTCTCCGCCTCCTGGAGAAGCTTCTCCTCCTCGGCGTACGGGTCCTCCTCGCCCTCCTTCTTGGGCTTGTCGAGGACGTGATCGCGCTCCCGCTCCATCTCGCCCGCGAAGCCGAGCAGGTCGGGCACGGTCGGCAGGAACACGGAAGCGGTCTCGCCGCGCCGCCGCGACCGCACGAAGCGGCCGACGGCCTGCGCGAAGAAGAGCGGCGTGGAGATGGTCGTCGCGTACACCCCGACGGCCAGCCGCGGCACGTCGACGCCCTCCGACACCATGCGCACCGCGACCATCCACCGGTCGTTGTTGCCGCTGAACGCGTCGATGCGGTCGGACGCGCCGGTGTCGTCGGAGAGGACCAGGGTCGCCTTGTCCCCGGTGATCTCCCGGATCAGCTTGGCGTACGCACGCGCCGAGTCCTGATCGGAGGCGATGACGAGCGCCCCCGCGTCCGGGATCGCCTTCCTGACCTCCGTGAGCCGCTGGTCGGCGGCGCGCAGCACGCTCGGCATCCACTCACCGCGCGGATCCAGGGCCGTACGCCACGCCTGACTGATCGCGTCCTTGGTCATCGGCTCGCCGAGCCGGGCGGCGATCTCGTCACCGGCCTTGGTCCGCCAGCGCATGTTGCCGCTGTAGTTCAGGAAGATGACCGGGCGGACGACGTTGTCGGCGAGCGCCGACCCGTATCCGTACGTGTAGTCGGCGGAGGACCGCCGGATCCCGTCGGCCCCCTCCTCGTACGTCACGAAAGGGATCGGGTTGGTGTCGGACCGGAACGGGGTGCCCGTGAGCGCGAGTCGCCGCGTGGCCGGTTCGAAGGCCTCGAGGCACGCCTCGCCCCAAGACTTGGAGTCGCCCGCGTGGTGGATCTCGTCGAGGATGACCAGGGTCTTGCGCTGTTCGGACCGGTTGCGGTGGAGCATGGGCCGTACGCCGACGCCCGCGTACGTCACGGCGACACCGTGGTAGTCCTTGCTGAGCGGTCCGGCGCTGTACTCCGGATCGAGCCGGATCCCTATCCGCGCGGCCGCCTCCGCCCACTGTTTCTTCAGATGCTCGGTCGGCGCGACCACGGTCACCTGCTGCACGACATGGTGGTGCAGCAGCCAGGAGGCGAGGGTCAGCGCGAAGGTCGTCTTGCCGGCGCCGGGGGTGGCGACGGCGAGGAAGTCGCGCGGCTGCTCCTGGATGTACTTCTCCATGGCCCCCTCCTGCCAGGCCCGCAGCTTGCTGGCGGTACCCCACGGGGCGCGGCCGGGGAAGGCGGGAGAGAGGTGGTGGGAGTGGGAGGAGGTGGCGGCGGTGGTAGTCACGGTCTCCGGGTTCGGGGTCGAATCGGGGGGCCGCGCGCAGCGCGTCCGGCAGGGCGGTGGTGGGCGACGGGTGGGTGGCTCGGCTGGTGATCAGGACTCGGGTACGTATGACAACCGGGCCACCCTACCGGCGGCCCCGGACCGTCGACGCGCCAACCAGGCCGGGTCGCCGCCGGTTGGGATCCACGTCACAGCGCCCGCAGCCGCTCCGCGATCACCCCGATGTCCGACTCCGCACCGGACGCGACCTCGATGACCAGGTCGTACGCCGCGTCCTGGTCGCAGCCCGCAAGGTCCACTCCGTGCAGCGCGAGAAAGGTCACGGCGGCGAGCCACGCGGTCCGCTTGTTGCCGTCCACGAAGGGGTGGTTCGCGGCGATGGCGTGCAGCAGCGCGGCGGCCTGCTCGTGGAGGTCGTCGTAGGCAGCCCTACCGAACATCCGGGCCCGCGGCCGGTACACGGCGGAGACCAGCAGTTCCGGGGCCCGCTCCTCGGGCGGTCGTCCGCCGAAGGCGATCCGCGCGATGCCGGTGACGTCGGCGACGGTGAGGTGGCGGGTCATTCGCCGAGCCTCCGCAACAGCTCGCCGTGGGCCCCCGCAAGCCGCTCGGCGGTGTCCCGCACCCGTGTCTCCTCCTCCCGCAGCCGCGCGCGTACGGCGTCCAGCGCGATGTCCTCCGGAAGGCGGCCGGTGGCATCGGCGAGGTCGGCGAGGGATTCGCCGAGGTCGGGGGGAAGGCTGAAGGACCGCATGGGAAAAGAGGTTAGGAGCGAGCCGTCCGGCGGGCCAGCGGTTTACGGCTTCCGCTCCCGCAAGCGGGTGGTCACCCAGGCCCCGACCAGGGCCACGGCGGTCATCGGCAGGAAGACGGCGGCGAAGGCCGCCGGATCCGGAGCCGCCCCACCCGCCGTACCGGCGCCATGCGCCACGCTCCCCCCGCCGAACGCCGCGAACGCGGCACCCCCGGCGGCCAGCAGCAGCACATTGGACAGGCCGTCGGAGATCTGCAGGGCGGCGGAGTTGGTCCCCGCTTCCTCCGGAGCGGACAACTGCAGCATGAGCACGCTCGTGGAGGAGATGACGAGCCCCATCCCGAAACAGCCGAACCCCCAGGCGACGGCCACGGTCCAGACCGGCACGGAGTGGATCAGCACACTGGGCACGGTGGCGATGGCCGCGGCCACGAGCACCATCCCCACGGTCATCAGCCGCTCCCGGTACGGCTCGACCCGCGGCCGCGCCTGCACCCACGACCCCAGCGTCCAGGTCCCCCCGCTGGCCGCGAGCGAGAACCCGGCGAGGGTCGGGCTCAGCCCCCTCTCCGTCACCAGCATCAGCGGCACGAACGACTCCGCGGAGATGAAGGCACCCGCGGCCACCCCGCGCAGCAGCACGACGGAGGGCAGCCCCCGGGCCGCCCGCCAGGTTCCGCGCGGCAGCAGCCCGAGCACGGCGGGCCCGAGCAGCGCGAGCCCGGCGAGGGCGGGCAGCGCGGAGAGCGGCCGCAGATCCTGGGCGGCGTACTGCAACAGACCGGCGCCGGCGGAAATCCCGAGCGCGAGCCGGATCCGCCGCCGGTCGAAGGAGGGCGCGTGGCCGTCGGCGCTGTGCACGGGCCCGCCGGCCCGCCGCCGTATCCGAGGCAGGGCGAGCACCAGCGGCAGCAGAACGAGTACGGGCATCCCGAGGAACACCCACCGCCACCCGAGGCGCTCGGTCACCACGCCCGCGGCGAGCGGCCCGACGATGGTCGGCACGATCCAGGCGGCGGCGAAGGCAGCCATGATCGCGGGCCGCAGCCGCTCCGGATAAGCGCGCCCCACCACCACGTACAGGGCGACGATGACCAGCCCGCCTCCCAGCCCCTGCACGGCCCGCCCGAAGATGAACACCCACATGTTCCCGGCACTGCCGGCCAGGACCAGTCCCGCCCCGAAGGCCCCGATCCCGCAGCTCAACGCCCCGAGCGGCCCCCGCCGATCCGACCACTGCCCGGCGAACACCATGCCGAACAGGCTGGTGGTGAAGTACCCGGAGAAGGCGAAGGCGTACAGGGACAGCCCGCCCAGCTCCCGGGCCGCCACCGGCATGGCGGTCCCCACCGCGGTCGCCTCGAAGGCGATGAGCAGCACGACGGAGACGATCCCGACGGTCAGCGCAAGAAACTCCCGTCCGAGGACGGTCTCCTCGGCGGCCGAACGAGGACTCTCCTGCCCGACCGCCTCCTCTGCGACACCGGTGTCACGGGGTTCCAGAGCAGCCATGCCCGCCAGAGTAAGGTCCACCACTGACATTGACCCCTGTCAGGAGTCGGATCTCCCTCTGAGCCTTTGGTCGTACGCCCCACCGCCGCCGCCTCCGCCTTCACCGCTTTCATGAACGGCGTATGGCAGTCCCGTTGCACCCCACCCGATGTGCTTGAGCCTGCCTCCACCAGGCCCGTACGGTCGTTCCACCGGTTCAGAGCGAACAGAACCCGGTGAACGGCCGTGTGCCCGAGTGGTTCAGGGGCTCGCCTGCAAAGCGAGTTACGTGGGTTCGATTCCCGCCACGGCCTCCAGTGGTCTCGGTTCCCGTCTCACCCCGCGTCCTGGGCGTGAGCGAGTCGGGTTCCCGCAAGCACCGCATCCACCGGGCTACGGCCGCCCGGGCTCCTCGTTCCGCGCGGGCCGCGGCCGACGCAAGGTCAGGGTGTCGAAGGCTCCCGCGCCGTGATAGGTGAGCGTGATCGTCGGAGTCTCGCTCTCGGAGTACCTCGACCAGATCACTCTGGGATCCCGTGCGGGACTGCGGCGGAGCGTCAAGGTATCGGATGGGAAGTGCGGTAGGGGTATGGACGGCGCGTATGCCGGATACGGCGGTATGACCACGCGGGGGTCGTACTGACGTTCCCCGCTGCCGCTCGTCACCGCCACCGTGACGCCGATGATGATCAGCGCGAGCCCCGGTATGGTCCCCGGCTTGATGCCCTGGTCCATCAGCCACCACGCGGCGAGCGCGGCCACGGGCGTCTCCAGCAGGAGGAGGACGCTCGTCGTCGTCGCCGATGTCCTGCCGAGGACGAAGTTCAGCGAACCGAGCCCCAAGATCTGGGGAAGGATGAGCAGCCCGAGCAGCGACAGCTGGGTGGATCTGTCGAAACCCGTCAGCGGGATGCCGGCCAGCCAGCAGACACCGAGGAGCTGTACACCGCAGACCAGTGACGTGAACGCCGAGTACAGGGGTGTGCTCACGTCCGCGCGGGACTTCTCACTCAGGGCCGTGTACCCGGCCTGCGAGATCGCCCCGAGGAGGGCGAGCAGGTCTCCCACCAGTGCCGTACCGCCGGACCGGATGTCGAGCCCCGCGGCGGCGGCAGCCCCCACCACGGCGAGCGTGAGCCCCACCCGGGCCCTGCGGGCCGTCCGGACGCCCTGAACCGAGGCGATGAGGGCCTGCCAGACGGGCTGCGTGGCCACCAGGGCCGTGGACATGGCGACCGAGGTCAGCCGGGTGCTCGTCATGAAGGATGCGAAGTGGAGGGTGAGCGAGGTCGCCGCGAGGAAGCCGAACACCAGGGGCCGCCACTGCTCCCGGCGCAGGACGCCGCGCTCACCGCGCGCGACCCGCGCCACCTCGCGGCGGCGCAGCAGCAGCAGGAACGGCCCGAGCACTGCGAAGCCCAGGCAGTTGCGCCAGAAGGCCATGGCCAGCGGCGAGGCGGAGGCGTATGCAGTGAGGGGGGCCGTCGCCGAGATGGCGACGATCGTGACCGTCATGGCCGCTGCGGCGAGCGGATCGAACCTTGATCTCAACGTACTCATAACATCGTTTGCGCTGTGGGTTTTGGCCTCAACTCCAGTGGCTCGTACGGCATTCGGCAAGATCTCAGCGACTGATGAGCCTCGCAGGACAGGAATCGTGCCCCGCAGGTCCGTGGTGGTGCCCCCACCCTGGAAGCAGATCTTCCGAAGGTGTCCGTCATGACGGACACCGTTCTGGGACAGCACGTCGAGGTCGAGTCCCAGGAGGGCAACCGGCGTACCCGGGCTGCCACGCCGGTGCGGCTGCCCGAGGGCACGGAGGTACGCACGCACGGACACACCAGCCGCCGCCGCGTCGACGTGAACCAGCCGAAGACCGGGCCCAAGTACCGAGGGTTCGCCAGGACATCGGCGCGGGGATCTCGTTCTGACAGCGCGCCGCGGCCGGCCACTCGTGGGGTGGCCGGCCGGGCGGTCTTTCTGCTGCGCCGGCGGGGAGTGGACGTCGCGGCGGGTGAACGGGCGGGCTAGGTGTATTGACCCGCAGGGTTGTTGACACGGGTGATCGGTGGCTGGCCGCCGAGTGCGGTGTGGGAGCGGTGGGGGTTGGTGGCGACCCTCTGGTACTCCCAGCCCTGCGCGATGCCGCCGTCGCAGGGCTTCTGGACGATCGCCGCGAACAGATCGGTGGATCCGTTCTCCGGCTGGAGGCACATGTTGCTGCCGACGTTCTTGCGCAAGGTGAGACGCATGATGTCGAGTACTCCTTCGGGATTGGGGACCGGACCAACAGCCGTGAGCCCTGGCGCGGTACCAGTGACGTCCGGTGGAGCGTTTTCCGGGCTCCTGGCCCGTAGGTCCCTACGAGAGTCCCCCGGCCGTGGCGCCCTGGCGTGAGTAATCGGTACTCAACCGTTCATCCCGGCCGATGTCGGACAGGTCCTGACGCTGCGGCGGCCACTCCTGCTCCAGGCCGTGTCCGCGGCTTCCGTGGTCATGCCACAAGGTGAACGGCGCGGACCCGGGGGCCGGCGGGCCGGGCCGCCCTCGCCCGGAAAGAGCGTCAATCGCCGTTCTGTTCCCCGGAATTAACCTGCGACCTCTTGGCGAGCCCATCTCTACGCGCGTAACTTGAGGCGGCCTCCCCCCACACCGACCCGGCCGTACATCACGACGTACGAGGAGACCGCCAGCGTGTCCAGACCCGCAGGTAGCAGAGCCCGCCGTACCGCCTACGCCCTGATCGCCACCGGTGTGGCGAGCGCGTTCGCCATCACCTCACTGCCCGCCGCGTACGCGACACCGTCGGCCTCGGTGGTGATCTCCGAGGTGTACGGCGGTGGCGGTAACTCGGGGGCGACCCTCACCCGGGACTTCGTCGAGCTCGGCAACGCGGGATCGGCGGCCTATGACCTGGCCGGGTACAGCGTGCAGTATCTGCCGGGTTCGCCGTCGTCCTCCTCGACCTGGCAGGTGACCGCGCTGAGCGGGTCCGTCGCCTCCGGCGGGCGGTACCTGGTGGCCGAGGCGGCGGGGACGGGAGGTACGACCGCTCTGCCCACCCCGGACGCCACCGGCTCCATCGCGATGAGCGCCACCACCGGCACCATCGCCCTCGTTTCCGGCACCACCGCCCTGACCTGCAAGACCGCCGCCGACTGCGCGGCCGACAGCCGGATAGTGGACCTGGTGGGGTACGGCACGGCCGTCGTGCGGGAGGGCAGCGGGCCGGTCACCGGGGCCTCCAACACCGCTTCCGTGGCGCGTGGTCCGGCTCTCTCCGACACCGACGACAACGCCGCCGACCTCGCCTCCGGCACGCCGTCCCCCGTCAACTCGGCCGGTGAGAGCCCCGGTTCGGGCGACGGCGGCGGCGACGGGGGCGGTGACCCCACCGAGCCCGGTACCGTCCGCGTCCACGACATCCAGGGCACCACCCGTCTCTCCCCGCTCGCCGGACAGACCGTCACCCGGGTCCCGGGCATCGTCACCGGTGTGCGGACGTCCGGGTCGAAGGGGTACTGGATCCAGGACCCGTCGGCCGACGCCGACCCGCGCACCAGCGAAGGCGTCTTCGTGTACACCGGGTCCGTCACGCCCACCGTGGCGGTCGGGGACTCGGTGCTGGTCAGCGGCAAGGTCAGCGAGTACTACCCGAGCAGCACCAGCCAGTCCGTCACCGAGCTGACCGGGCCGACGGCGACCGTGCTGTCCAGCGGGAACGCCCTGCCGGCCGCCGTCACCGTGGCCGCGAGCAGCGTTCCGGACGCCTACATTCCCACCGCCGGCGGCGGCAGCATCGAGTCCCTTCCGCTCGAACCGACCGTGTACGCCCAGGACTTCTACGAGGCGAACGAGGGCATGCGGGTCGCGTTCTCCGACGCGCGGGTCGTCGGCGCGTCCAACTCGTACGGCGAGACCTGGGTGACCGTCAAGCCCGACGAGAACCCGACCCCGCGCGGCGGCACGCTGTACTCGTCCTACGACCAGCCCAACACCGGCCGTCTCGAGCTCGTCCCCCTCGACGGCTCCTCCCCCGCCGCCAACGTCGGCGACGAGCTGTCCGGCGCCACCGCCGGCCCGCTCGACTACTCCCTCTACGGCGGCTACGTCGTCCAGGCCACCCAGCTCGGCACCCGCGTCGACAACGGGCTGAAGCAGGAGGTGACGCGCCGCCAGAAGGGCGACGAGCTGGCGGTCGCCACCTACAACGTGGAGAACCTGGACGCGCTGGACGACCAGGAGAAGTTCGACCGGCTCGCCCAGGGCGTCGCGGTCAACCTCAGCTCCCCCGACATCGTCGCCCTGGAGGAGATCCAGGACGACAACGGCGCCACCGACGACGGCACGGTCACCTCGGAGGCCACGCTGAAGCGGTTCACGGACGCCGTCCGCGCGGCCGGCGGGCCCCGCTACCAGTGGCGCTACATCTCCCCGGCCAACGACCAGGACGGCGGCGAGCCCGGCGGCAACATCCGCCAGGTGTTCCTGTTCAACCCGAAGCGGGTGTCGTTCACCGACCGGGCCGGCGGGGACGCCACCACGGCCACCAGCGTCGTGAAGTCCCGGAAGGGGGTGCGGCTGAGCTACTCCCCCGGCCGGATCGACCCGACCGGCGACGCCTGGGACAACAGCCGCAAGCCGCTGGTCGGTGAGTTCGTCTTCCAGGGCGAGAGCGTCTTCGTGATCGCCAACCACTTCACCTCCAAGGGCGGCGACCAGCCCCTGCACGGCCGCTACCAGCCGCCGGCCCGCAGCTCCGAGACCCAGCGTCAGGCGCAGGCCGCCGAGGTGAACACCTTCGTGAAGTCGCTGCTCGCGGCGGACAAGAACGCCAAGGCCGTGGTGCTGGGCGACCTCAACGACTACGAGTTCTCCCAGACGGTGACGACACTCACCGCCGACAAGGTCCTCACACCGCTGATCACCACCCTGCCGGCCGACCAGCGCTACACCTACGTCTACGACGGGAACTCGCAGACGCTGGACCACATCCTCACGAGCCCGTCCGTCACCCGCTTCGACTACGACGTGGTGCACCTGAACGCCGAGTTCGCCGACCAGGCCAGCGACCACGACCCGCAGATCGTGCGGATCGACGTCGGCAGGTGCCGGCGCTAGTGCCGCGGCAGGCAACGTTCGCCCCGTCGCGACGCCCGGCACGCACTCTCGCCGCACCGGGCACAAGCCCAAGTACATCCAGTACGAGGGCTTGCACCCGGCACGCCGGGAGCACGCGCCGGACGCCGCTCCTTGACGGGCAAACGTTGCCTGCCGCGGCGCTAGGACCCGGCTAGAAGTCGGCGCACAGTCCGCCGCCCGGCTCGTCCTCGAACATCCCCGGCCAGTAGCGCCAGCCGTCGTCGGTGGGGGTGTTCGGGGTCGGGTCGCAGGCTACGGGGTCGACCGCGGCCAGGGTCCGGGACATCGTCTCGGCCAGCTGGTCGTAGGCCTCGGTCAGTTCGAGCACCGCGTCCAGCGCCCGCTCGCGGCGTATCAGCCAGAGGGTGAACGCCAGGGTCGACACGTCGGCGTTGAGCGGGCGCAGACAGAGGTCGGGCTCGCTCCAGCTCAGCACGGCTCCGGTGGCGCCGTCCACGACGAGGCTGGTGTCCTCCAGCAGGTGGCCCAGGCGGATCAGGCTGTCCGCGTTCGCCGGGAGCTGCTCCCGGGTGAAGACTCCCTCGCGGGCGTCCGCGCAGTACTCGGCGAGGGTCTGCAGGGGCATGTCCGTCTCCAGCGCGAACCAGACGACCTCCTCCGGCAGGCCCACCTCGCGCAGGAAGCGACGGGTCGCGGCGTGGGTGAGCGCCTTGGGGCAGTCGACGTCCTCGAAGCGGACGACCTCGCCGGTGCCGAACTCGTCCTCCAGGAGGCGGGACGGCAGGTCCAGGGCCAGACCGGAGAGGGTGCCGGGGCCGGCGACCAGGGCGAGCGGGCGGATCACCGCGGCCAGCTTCCAGAAGAGCTCCGCCTCGCCGTCGGCAGCACCGTCCTCGAACACGGCGAGCAGCTGACGGCTCGCCTCGGCGACCGCCTGCGGGCCCAGCCGGCCGGCGTAGGAGGCGAACTGGCCGCGCAGGGCCGCCAGTTCATCGACCGCCGTCGCGCAGCGCACCAGCTTCTCCAGGGAGGGCGCCAGCGGGCGGGTGTCCATCAGGTCGGGGCGGTCGTGCAGGAAGTACGTCGTCGAGATCTCGCCCGTCCTGCCGTCCAGCAGGACGGACTCGCGCTCCTGGCCGTCCGTGCCCAGGATGCCGCCTATCACCAGGCGGTCGCGCAGCTCCGCCGCGAGCCGGCCCTCCGGGTCGCCGGTGGAGTCGCCGACCGTGCGCAGGCCGTCCGTGCGCAGGGCCTCGAAGGTCAGCAGGCCGCCCTCGACCGGCAGTCCGGGGCCGGTCAGCCAGCGGCGTGTCGGGGCGTGCGTGATGTACGGGCTCAACTCGGCCTCGGTGAGAATGATCGTGGTGGTCCTGGTCGTGCTCATCGGTCCCCCGTGCGTGAAAAGTGCCTGCGCCGTCCCACTGCTTCGCAGCCTACGCGGCACCACTGACAACGGCTCCGACCTGCGACGACGCCCGGCGGCACCAGCCGCCCACTGAGGAAAGACGTCAAAACGGTCTCGCGCGTTGCCTTCCCGCGAGGATCGCCTCCACCGTCTGCCCCACCGTCAGCTCCGTCGCCACAGTCCGAGGCGCGGGTACGTGTCCGGGTACGGCCGATCATCCGGCGGAACACGTCCCCACGCACGTGGGGACGCCGAGGGCGGCCGCTCGGCGGGTGCCTGCGCGACCGTCGGCTTCCCGGACGCCCTGATTCCCGTGACGAGGACGACACCCCTCACGTCAGATAGACGCCGCCCACCACCACAGCCAGTGCCGCCAGCACGAACAGCAGGATCCACAGCAGCAGTTTGCCCGCGCTCGGCGGGGGTTCGTAGCGCTCGGGCCCGCTCACTGCGAGGTCACCACCGCGGCCTGGGGGCGGATCGGCAGCCGGTTGACGGGGCGGCCGGTCGCGGCGCGCACGGCGGAGGCGATCGCCGCCGGGGACGTCACCACCGGGACCGCGCTGGCCGCCTTCGCCCCGAAGGGGGCGACCACGTCGCGTTCCTCGACCAGTTTGACGATCCGGATGTCCGGGGCGTCCAGGGCGGTCGGGAGGGCGTAACCCGTGAGGTCGGGGTGGCGGACCAGGCCGCGCGGGGTGCGGAGGTTCTCGGTGAGGGCGATGCCGACCCCCTGGGTGACGCCCGCCTCGATACGGGCCGTCAGCTGTGCCGGGTTGAGGACGCGGCCGACGTCCTGGGCGATCGCCAGTTCCACCACCCGGACCGAGCCCAGTTCGATGTCGACGTCGACCACCGCGCGGATCGCGCAGAAGGCGAGGCCGACGAAGGCGTCGCCCTGGCCGGAGGAGTCGAGCGGCTCGGTCGGGTGCGGGCGGCACTGTGCCGTCGCCCACAGCTCCTTGCCGTGCAGTTCCTCGGTGACCGTGGTCGACAGGACTCCGTCGTACGAGGTGATCTTGCCGTCGGTGATCTGGAGCAGCTCGGTGGACATGCCGAACTTGTGCGCCAGCGGCTGCAGGAGCTGGGTGCGGACCATCTTCGCCGCGCGCTCCACCGCCCCGCCCGAGACCCAGGTGTGCCGGCCCCGGCAGCCCGCGCCGGCGGGCGGCTGGTCGGTGTCCACGGGCGCCACGTGCACCTCGTCGACGCCGAGCGTCTCCTGGACGATCTGGCGGGCCAGAGTGGTGAAGCCCTGGCCGGTCTCCACCGCCGCGCACAGGACGGTCGCCACGCCGTCCAGGACCTTCACGGTCGCCGTGGAGACCTCGTCGGCGCCCTCCGCGCCGAGCATGTGCACCATGCCCAGGCCGTAGCCGACGCCGCGGCGCACCGCGCCCGGTTCGCCCGCGCCCTCGGGGCCGCCGGGCAGCAGCCACTCGTCCTCGGAGGTGTCCTTGGGCAGCGGGGGGAGCGGGAACTCCTGGACGGCCTGGAGGAGTTCGGCGACCGGCGCGGGGCAGGTCACCGTCTGGCCGGTGGGCAGGACGTCACCGGTCGCCATGACGTTGCGCAGGCGCAGTTCGGCGGGGTCGAGGCCGAGTTTCTTGGCGAGTTTGTCCATCTGCGCCTCGTAGGCGGCGCAGACCTGCATCGCGCCCTCGCCGCGGACGTGGCCCGACGGGGGGTTGTTGGTGCGGACGGCCCAGCCCTCGATGAAGGCGTTGGGGACGACGTAGGGGCCGCAGGCGAAGGAGACGGCGGCGGCGAGGGCCTCGGCGGAGGTGTCGGCGTAGGGGCCCGCGTCCAGCAGGATCTGGGCCTCGACCTTGACGAGGCGGCCCTCGGCGTCGGCGTGGTGGCGGTAGCGCAGCAGCGTGGGATGTCTGTGGCCGTGGCCGAGGAAGGACTCCTCGCGGGTCGCCGTCAGTTTCACCGGGCAGCCGGTCTTGAGCGCCAGCAGGCCGAGCGGGAGCTGGAAGCCCTGGTCCTCGCGGTCGGCGGTGGCGCCGGGCACACCGGTGACGACGATCTTCACGCGGTCGGGCGCGAGGCCGAAGACGGCGGCGGCCGTGTCGCGGTCGGCGTGCGGGTCGGTGGAGGCCAGGTAGAGCTCCACGCCGCCGTCGGGCCGGGGCACGGCGAGACCGGCCTCGGCACCGATGGGGGCCGGGTCGGCGCGGCCGATGCGGTACTGGCCCTCGACGACGATCTCGCCGGCCGCGGACGGGTCGCCGTGGTGCAGCGGGATGTGCCGGATCAGGTTGCCCTCGGGGTGCAGGGCGTCCGCCTCGAAGGCCTGTTCGGGGTCGGTCACCGGTTCGAGCACCTCGTACTCGACGATGACGGCCGCGGCGGCCATCCGCGCGGTGTCCGGGTGGTCGGCGGCGACGGCCGCGATGGGCTCGCCGTGGTGGCGTACGACCTCGGAGGCGAACACCGGGCGGTCTGCCTTGCCGCGGCCGTGCAGCGGGCTGCCGGGGACGTCCTCGTGGGTGACGACGGCGCGCACGCCGGGCATCTCACGCGCGTGCGACGTGTCGATCGACACGATGCGCGCGCGGGGGTGCGGTGAGCGCAGGACTGCCGCCCAGAGCAGGCCCTCGGCCCACAGGTCGGCCGCGTAGGGGAAGGTGCCCTCGGTCTTCGCGCGCGCGTCGGCGGGCTGCAACGACGCGCCGAGGCCGTGCGGGATCGGCTCGGGGGCCGGGGCGGCCTCCGCGGTGGTCGTCGCGGTGGCTGCTTCGTTGGTCACGCCTGGCCTCCGTCCTGGCCCTGTCCGTACACCGGGTCGTGCGGGTGGGGCTGTGCCGGGTTCTCGAACGCGGACGAGTGGACGCCGCCGGCGCCCGGGCCCGCCTGGTGCGGGATACGGGCCTCGTCGCCGTCCGCCTCGGCGTCCGCGGCGGCCTGGGCCTCGCGTTCGGCGACGACGTCCCTGACGGCCCGCAGGACGCCCTTGTAGCCGGAGCAGCGGCACAGGTTGCCGCACAGGGCCTGGCGGGCCTCCAGCTCGGTGGGGGCGGGGTTGCCCTCGAGCAGGTCGTGCACGGTCATCGCCATGCCGGGCACGCAGAAACCGCACTGCACCGCCCCGCACCGGGCGAGTGCCCGCTGCACGTCCGAGGGCTGCCCGTCGACGGCGAGGCCCTCGACGGTGCGGATCTCGCTGCCGGCGGTGGTGACCGACGGGACGAGGCAGGAGGCGACGAGCCGGCCGTCGACCTGGACGTTGCAGGCGCCGCACTCGCCCTGTGAGCAGCCGTCCTTGGCGCCGGCGAGGCCGAGGCGCTCGCGCAGCACGTAGAGCAGCGACTCGCCGATCCAGGCGTCGGTGACGGGGCGGTCGGAGCCGTTGACCCGCAGGACGTAGGAGGCGAGCGGGTGTTCCTCCGCCGGCGGCGGGGGAAGTTCGTCGGGGGCGGGGGTCTCCTCCGCCTGGGCGGCCTCTTCGGTTCCCTCGGCGGCCTCGTCCTCCACCCGCGCGTGGTCGGGCGTGTCGGCCGGGGCGGAGGGCGCCGGTTCGGTCGGATGTGCGGTGGGGGTCCCGGCGCGCCCGTGAACGGCCTCAGCGGCCTCGTGGGCGCCTTGCGCGTTCCGGGCGGCCCCATCGGCCCCGGAGGCGCGCTCGGCCGCCTCCGGGCCTTCCACGGCCTCTGTGGCCGGTGTTTCCGCGAGTGCCACCCCGTACGCGGGCGTGCCGTCGTGTCCGTGCGCGGACGATCCGTGAGCGGCCGAGAAGTCGGTGTCGTGCGTCGGCGTGTCGTGCGTCGGCGTGCCGTCCGACCCGCGGGCCGACGTGAAGTCGGTCCCGTGCGCGGGGGTGTGGTCGAAGGTGTGCGCCGTCTCGTGCGCCGTGCCGTGCTCCGGCGCCCGGTCGTACCCGGGCGCGTCCTGCGCCGGTCGGGCACCGGTGGGTGCCGGCGGGTGCCCGGTTCCGGTCGGGTCGTGGACACCGGGGTGCGCCACGCCGGTCGCGCCGGACGCCTCCGCCTGCTGCGCCCAGGACTGGCCCGCGCCGTTCGTGCCGCCGGTCGCCCAGGGCGCGGGCGCGCCGCCCGGCAGGGTGGCCGGCGGGGTACCGCCCCACTGTTCGACCAGGGCCGAGGTGGTGAACTCACCCGACTCGTCGGGCAGGTCGCCGCCCGCGACCGGGATGGACCACTGCCCGGTCACGTCGTGGCCGGGGGCGGGCGCGCCGCCCCCGTGGCCCGCGGAGTTGTCGGTGAAGGCCCACTGGCCGGTCGCGCCCGGGTGGTACGTGAACCGGTCGCCCCCGGAGGTCTCCGGCGGCAGCTGCGGGGCGGGCCACTCGGCGCCGCCCGCCGGGGCCGCCCACGTCCCGGTGCCGTCCGGCGCGGGGGGCGCGGCCGCGATCTGCGGCGGCACGTACCCGTGGCCGGGCGCGGCGAGCGGGGTGTCGCCGGCCAGGAGGGCGTCGATGCCGCCCTCGGGGAGCTTGACGAAGGCGGTCGCACCGTCGTCGTAGTCGCCCTGGGGCAGCGGGTCCCAGCGGCCGCCGCTCTGGGGTGTTCCCTCTCCGTGCTGGTCGTCGGTCACGACAGCGCCCTCCCCAGTGCTCGTCGGGCCAGCGCGGCGACGGTGCGCCGCAGGTGCAGTACGGCGGGCGGGAGCTCGGGGACCGAGCCGTCCACCCCCGGGGTCGGGTCGGGGATGCAGGCCGCGGCGACGTACTCGCCGAAGGCGCTCAGCGCCTCGGGGACGATCGCGCGGTTGTTGTCCCAGTCGATGAGCCGGGCCACCCACTGTTCCGCGTCCAGGGGCCGCAGCGGCATCGGCGCTATGGCGCCCACGGCGCATCTCACTCCGCGCCGGGCGGGGTCGAGGACCACGGCGACGGAGGCGACGGCGCGCCCGGGGCCGGTGCGGCCGGTCGCCTTCAGGAAGACCTGGGGGGCGTGCAGCAGCGGCACGCGCACGTACCCGATGAGTTCGCCGCCGCGCAGCATGTCCACACCGGCCAGCAGGTGCGACACCGGGATCTCCCGGCGGGCGCCGCCCGGGCCCGCGATGATCAGCGTCGCCTCCAGGGCGGCCAGCACGGGCAGCGCGTCCCCGGTGGGGGCGGCCGTGGCGATGTTGCCGCCCAGGGTGCCCGCGTTGCGGATCTGCGGCGGCCCCGCCGCGCGGGCGGCGGCGGCGAGCGCCGGGATGAGGGCGGCGAAGTCGGGGCGGCCCATGCGGGCGTGGGTGAGTCCGGCACCGAGCAGGGCGTGGCCGTCCTGGTACTGCCAGCCGCGGATCTCGCTGATCCGGCCGAGTCCGACCAGACCGGCGGGCCTGAGCTGTCCGGAGTTGACGGCGGCCATCAGGTCGGTGCCGCCGGCCACGGGCACGGCGGCGGGCATGGCCGCGAGGGCCGCCACCGCCTCCTCCAGCGTTGTGGGCAGCGTGACGGCCTGCGCCGCCTGCGGTGCGTGCGTGCTCAAAACCGGCTGCCCCTTCCCGCTGCCCCACCTGGTCCCACGTGGTCCCGCCTGTGCTGCCGTACGGTACGTGCTGACAGGGCGGACGTGGCAACTCTGGCACATGTTCGCAACGCCCGAAGACGGGGGTCCGCTAGGAGGCATTCGCCCACCTCACCCAGGAGATGTTCCGTTTTCGTACGGCTTCACCGGTGCGCGCGAATTGCCACTCTTTGGTGACCCTGCCGGGTTTTTTCCGTGACGCGCGCACCGGCCGCCGTACGCCTGCCGCCGCGGGCTACCGGTTCGGCGGCACGCCGTCGATCGGGCGCCCGAGGACACCCGGCCGCCGCTGCCACGGGCGCGGCCCCTCCGGCGGGCGGTAGCCGACGCCCAGGGCGTCCAGCCGGCGGTAGTGGGCCGCCATCCGTCGTTCGAAGCCGGCGAAGTCCCGCTCCGCGGGGGCGGGCAGGCCGCTCCAGGCGATCTCGGCGAAGGCGGCGAGCCGCGGGAAGGCCTGGTAGTCCACGCGCGCGGAGTCCTCCATCACCTCGGTCCACAGGTTGGCCTGGGTGCCGAGCACACGGCCGGCCTCCTCGGGCGTCAACTCCGCGGGAACGGGCTCGAACCGGTAGACGTCCTCCAGGGTGCGGACGTAGCCGATGGGCACGGGCTCGTCCGGGCCGCCGTCCTGCCGGTGGTCGAAGTACACCCGCTGCTCGGGGCACATGACGACGTCGTGGCCCGCGCGCGCGGCGGCGATCCCGCCCGCGTAGCCGCGCCAGGACGACACGGCCGCGCCCTCCGCGAGCCCGCCTTCGAGGATCTCGTCCCAGCCGATGAGCCGACGCCCGCGCGCGGAGAGCCACTTGTCGAAGTGCCGGATGAACCACGACTGCAGTTCGTCCTCGTCGGCGAGCCCCAGTTCCTTGATGCGGGCCTGCGCGGCGGCCGACTCCCGCCACTGGTCCTTGGGACATTCGTCACCCCCGACGTGAATGAACGCCGAGAACGCGCCCGCGTCCGCGGGGAACAACTCGAGGACTTCCTCGAACACCCCCTCGTAGAAGCGCAGGGTGTTGTCGGTGGGGGCGAGTACGTTGGGGTTGATCCCCCAGGTGTCCCAGACGGAGAGGCGGGTGGTGTCGATGACGTCGGTGTTGCCGAGTTCCGGATACGCGGCGATCGCGGCCTGCGAGTGGCCCGGTACGTCGATTTCGGGGACCACGGAGATATGCCGCTCGGCGGCGTAGGCGACGATCTCGCGGATGTCGTCCTGGGTGTAGAAGCCACCGTGCGGCTTCTCGTCCCACAGGGGTGAGGCACGGTGGCCGAATTTCGTGCGGGCCCGCCAGGCGCCGACCTCGGTCAGCCGCGGGTACCGCTCGATCTCGATCCGCCAGCCCTGGTCGTCCGTCAGATGGAAGTGGAAGACGTTCAGTTTGTGCGCGGCCATCAGGTCCAGGTAGCGCAGGACGCCTTCCTTGGGCATGAAGTGCCGGGCGACGTCGAGCATGAGGCCGCGCCAGCGGAAGCGGGGTGAGTCCTCGACGGAGAGCACCGGCACGTCCCACTCCCGGCGCGGTCGCAGGGGAGCCCTGCGGAAGGCGTCGGGGCCGAGGAGCTGCCGGAAGGTCTGCGCGCCCCAGAAGACGCCTGCCGCGCCGCCGCCCTGAATACGCATCGCTTGTCCGTCGGCCACGAGCCGGTAGCCCTCGGGGGGCAGTTCCGGATCGATGCTCAGCACGATGCGGTTGTCGGCGTTGTCACCCTCGCGCAGGGGGAGTCCGGTGGCCGCGCCGACGGTCGCCCGCAGCCAGCGGGCGACGCCCTCGGTGCCCGGGCCGGTCTCCAGCTGGGTCTCCTCGTCCAGCACGTCCCGGCCGGGCGAGTTCGGGAAGATGCGCCTTGGCGCCGGAATGAGTTCCATCACGTCAGTCCTTCACCGCTCCGCCGAGGCCGGAGACAAGTCGTCGTTGTACGAGTACGAAGAACACGAGCACCGGAATCGTCATGACCGTCGAACCCGCCATCACGCCGCCCCAGTCGGGATCGTCCGGCTTGTAGAAGACCAGCAGCGCCATGGGGAGGGTCGACTGGGATGTGTCGCTGATGATGAAGGACTTGGCGAACAGGAAGTCGTTCCAGGCCGAGATGAAGGAAAACACGCTGGTGGCCACGAGACCCGGAAGGACGAGCGGAAAAAGGATCTGCCACAGAAAGCGTGTACGGCTCGCTCCGTCGAGGTGGGCGGCCTCCTCCAGGGCCTCCGGGACGCCTTTCACGAACCCCCTCAGCATCCAGATCGCGAACGGCAGCGAGAAGGCGATGTGGGGCAGGATCAGGGAACCCAGGGTGTTCAGCTGGCCGAAGTCCCGCATGAGGAAGAACAAGGGGATCGTCAGCGCCTCCACGGGCACCATCTGGGCCACCAGGAACATGATCAGCAAGGTGGTCCGGAAGCGGAACCGGAATCGTGTCACGGCGGTCGCGGCGAGAAACGCGATCAGCCCGGAGGCGATCACCACCACGCCCGCGACGACAACGCTGTTGAGGAAGTAACGGCCGAATTCCTGCTGCCCGAACACCCGCCGGAAGGAATCCAGAGAAGGGGCGAGAGTCCATGGCCTCGGCTCGCTCGACTCGATCTCCCCGGCCGGTCTGAAGGCGCTCAGCACCATCCAGTAGAGCGGAAAGGCGACCACCGCGGCGACGAGCAGCGCCACCGCGTCGGGCAGCCGGCGTCGCAGGACGTTCACAGCTCCTCCTCCCCCTGCCGCCGGAGCAGTCGCAGGTACACCAGGGTGACGGCGAGCAGGATCAGCAGCATCACGACGCCGATCGCGGCGCCCAGGCCGTACTGGGAGGACGCGAAGGCCTCCTGGTAGGCGTACACGTTCAGGACCAGGTTCTGCCCGGCGATCCCGCCGCCGTTCGTCATGACGTAGATCTGGGTGAACACCTTGAAGTCCCAGATGACCGACTGGATGGTGACGACGGTCAGGATCGGCCGCAGCATCGGCGCGAGCACGGACCGCCAGATCCGCCACTGCGAGGCACCGTCCAGGGCGGCCGCCTCCAGCACCTCGGAGGGCACGGCGCGGATCCCCGCGTAGACGGTGACCATCACGAACGGGAAGGAACACCAGACCACTTCGAGGAGGACGAGGAAGAAGGCGCTGTAGCGCCCGTACGTCCAGGAGTGGTCGCCGATCCCCAGGATCCGGTTCACCGGGCCGAAGTCGGGGTCGAACAGGAACAGCCAGACCGTGGAGCCGGTGACCGCCGGGGTGGCCCAGGCGCCCAGCGCGGCCAGCATCAGGGCGAGCCGGGGCAGCGCACGCACACGCGTGAGGAGCACGGCGAGCGCGCAGCCGACGGCGAGCGTGGAGAGCACACAGGCCGCCGCGAACACGACCGTGGACAGCAGCACCTGCCAGAACCGGCTGTCGGCGAAGACGTCGGCGTAGTTGCCGAAGCCCCTGAAGACGGTCGGTTCGCCACCGCTGACCTGGGCCTGGGTGTAACGGAACAGGGAGATCAGGCCGAGCTGGTAGACGGGGTAGGCGAGCAGCGCGGCGAGGACGACGAGAGCGGGGGCGAGGTAGAGCCAGGGCGTCCAGCCGCCCCGGTTCCGCCTCCTGGGGGGCGGGGTCGTGGAGAGCGGGGATCCCTTCTCCACGACCACCGTGTCGGTCACGGTCACCCGGCGGAGCCGAACGCGTCGTCCATCTTCTTGGCCGCCTCCTCCGAGGCCGCCGCCACGTTCTTCTTGCCGCTGATGACCTCCTGGAACATGGTCGGCAGGACCAGCTGGGAGTCGATCTGGGACCAGGCGGGCGAGGCGGGCACGAACTTGGTGCCGGAGGCCAGGGTCTGCACGAAGGGCTTCACGAACGGCTCCTTCGCGGCGGCCTGGTCACGGACGTCCGTGAAGGTCGGCAGGAAGCCCATCGCGTCGAAGAGCCGCGCCTGCGTCTTCTTCGAGGCCAGGGCCTCCATCAGCTGGATCGCGAGCGTGCGGTGCGAGGTGCTCTTCAGGACGCCGAGGTTGTTGCCGCCCGCGAAGGCCGGTGCGATCGAGCCGGAGGTGACGCCGGGCAGCGGGACGACGGCGTACTCGCCCTTGACCTTGCCGGCCTCCACGGCGGTGTGGCTGAAGTCGCCGCCGATCGCCATGCCCGCCTTGCCGGCCGCGAACGCGGTGACGGTGTCGTTGCCGCCCATCCCCGCGCACTTCGCGGCCGGACAGTTGTCGTCGGAGAAGAGGGAGGTGTACGCCTTGATGCCCTTCTGGGCGGCCGCGCTGTCGATCTCGGCGGCGTACGAGCCGCTCTTGCCGGTGGCGATCTCGCCGCCGTTGGCCCAGACGAACGGCATCGCGCCGTAGGTGTAGGCGCCGCCGACGGCCAGGCCGTACAGGTCGGGCTTCGCGGCGCGGATCCTGCGGGCCGTGGACGCGAGTTCGTCCATGGTCTTCGGGACCGCGAGGCCGAGTTCCTTGAACACGTCCGTGCGGTAGTAGAGGGCGCGGACGCCGACGTAGAAGGGGGCGCCGTACATCTTGCCGTCGACGGTGACCGACTGCTTGGCCGTGGGGTCGGTGTCCTTGGCCTCGTTCCAGTCGCGGAAGTCCTTGGTGACGTCGAGGAGTCCGCCGTCGTGGACGTAGCCGGCCGTGTCGGTGTTGCCGTACTCCATGAGGTCGGGGGCGGACTTGGGGTCGTTGAAGGCGGCCTTGACTCGCTGGGCGCGGGTGTCGACCGGGATGTACTCGACGTCGACCTTGGTGTCGTCGTGCGCCTTCTCGAAGGCGGCCACGACGGAGTCGACGACCTTCTGTTTCGGCGTGTTGCCGACTTCCTGGAAGAGCCAGACCCGCAGGGTGCCGCTCTTGTCGTCGGTGTCCGAGGAGGAGTTGGAGGAGGTCTGGGGGGCGCAGGCGGCGGTGAGGACGAGGGCCGCGAGGGCGGTGAGACGGACGGACAGCTTCATGGGGAGGTGCCTCCGCTGGGGGGGTGTTGCAACATGCGCAATGACGGTTTCGCTGTGCACAACACCCTGGAGGCTAGGGACTTCATGAACACGACCACAAGAGGTCTCAACCACTCTGTGACGTCCGGACGCACTCCGTGCAACGGCAGGACAACACGAAGGCTCCGGGAGTGCACTGCGGTGCACTCCCGGAGCCTTCGGGAACGAGCCTTCGGAAATCTTTCTCAGCGCGGCGCGGCCGCGCCCGCCCGGACGGCGCGCAGGGCGCGCTCGACGGTTTCCCGGCTCTCGCCGACCGGAGCCACGTAGCCGACGACGTCACGCGCGGCGTCCTCCCCGAGCGCGCGGGTGATCACCCATGTGGCGAGGTACTGGGACGCCAGGCAGCCGCCCGCCGTGGCGATGTTCCCCTCGGCGTGGAACGGCGCGTCCAGCACGGTGACTCCGCGGGCCTCGACGAAGGGCCGGCTCTTCACGTCCGTGCACACCGGCATGCCGTCCAGCAGTCCGAGCCGGGCGAGCACCAGCGCGCCGGAGCACTGCGCACCGATCAGCTGCCGCGACGGGTCGAGCGGCAGCCTGGAGACCATCCGGTCGTCGGCGACCACCTCGCGTGTCCGCACCCCGCTGCCGATCAGCACGACGTCGGCCTCGGCCACGAACTCCATCGGGCGCTGCCCGGTCACCTCGACGCCGTTCATCGACGTCACCACCGGCGCCGGCGTCGTGACGAAGGCCTCCAAGCCGTCCCCGCGGCACCGGTTGATCAGCGCGGAGGCGATGAAGCTGTCGAGCTCGTTGAATCCGTCGAAGGTGACCACGGCTACCTGCATCAGCACCCCTCGGGCTCGGCATCGGCACTCCGGACCTACTTGTCGCCCTTGCCCTTGCCGTCGTCGCCGCCCGCCATCGACTCGAAGATCTCCTTGCACATCGGGCACACGGGATACTTCTTCGGGTCGCGGCCGGGCACCCACACCTTGCCGCAGAGCGCGACGACGGGCGTCCCGTCGAGGGCGCTCGCCATGATCTTGTCCTTCTGGACGTAGTGCGCGAAGCGCTCGTGGTCACCGTCGCCGTGCGACACCTGGGGTGTCGGTTCTACGAGGGTCCCCGTACCGGTGCCGCGCTCGGGCTCGAGAGTGCTCATGCGCACCAGGGTACTGAAGCTCACACGGATCAGTTGAGCGAAGGGTCGTCCGGATACGTCGCCACCATCGCCAGCTCGTTGCGCTGGCGGCGCAGGACCTCGCGCCAGAGTCTCTCCGGGGAGGGCGAGGAGACGTCCCCGGGCTCGGACTCCACCACGTACCAGGCGCCCTCCACCAACTCGTCCTCGAGCTGACCCGGCCCCCAGCCCGCGTACCCGGCGAAGATTCGCAGCGACCCGAGGGCCGAGGCGAGCAGCTCCGGCGGGGCCTCCAGATCGACCAGGCCGATCGCGCCGTGCACCCGCCGCCAGCCCAGCGGCCCGCGGTCGCCGTTCGGCTCACCGGGGATCACCGCGACGCCCAGCGCGGAGTCGAGCGACACCGGGCCGCCCTGGAAGACCACGCCAGGTTCCCCGGTGAGGTCGGCCCAGCCCTCCAGGATGTCGCCCACGCCGACCGGCGTCGGACGGTTGAGGACGACACCGAGGGAGCCCTCCTCGTCGTGGTCGAGAAGGAGCACCACCGCACGGTCGAAGTTCGGGTCCGCCAGGGCGGGCGTTGCCACGAGCAGCCGCCCTGTGAGCGAGGACACCTCGGTCATGCCAGACATGATCCCCCATCTTCCCTTGAAGTGGGGAGACAACGGGGGCACGGCGTGCGGGGCAGGTCGGGCGCACGGATGCGGTTCGGGCGCACGGACCCGGGAGGCGTCGCCCGGTGACCCCGCGTGGCCGCCACGGAACCGTTCGTGTTGTGACACAGCTATGACGTTCCTGGGCACACCTTGGGCTTACGGCAGGGGCCCCGGTGGCGATTACCCTGTCTCCTCTGGCCCTTGCACCGATTCAGGCCCAAGCCCAAATCCACCACCCATGGAACGCGAGATACATGACCGTCAACGGCTCTGACGACGTACTGCTTGTCCACGGCGGAACCCCGCTCGAGGGCGAGATCCGTGTCCGCGGTGCGAAGAACCTCGTACCCAAGGCCATGGTCGCCGCCCTGCTGGGCAGTGAGCCGAGTCGGCTGCGCAACGTTCCGGACATCCGTGACGTGCGGGTCGTACGCGGTCTGCTGCAGCTGCACGGGGTGACGGTCCGTCCGGGCGAGGAGCCTGGCGAGCTGGTGCTCGACCCGACCTACGTCGAGAGCGCCAACGTCGCCGACATCGACGCCCACGCGGGGTCGAGCCGTATTCCGATCCTGTTCTGCGGGCCCCTCCTGCACCGCCTCGGGCACGCCTTCATCCCCGGCCTCGGCGGCTGCGACATCGGCGGCCGGCCGATCGACTTCCACTTCGACGTGCTGCGGCAGTTCGGCGCGAAGATCGAGAAGCGGGCCGACGGCCAGTACCTGGAGGCGCCGCAGCGGCTGCGCGGCACGAAGATCCGGCTGCCGTACCCGTCGGTCGGCGCGACCGAGCAGGTGCTGCTGACGGCGGTCCTGGCGGAAGGCGTCACCGAGCTCTCGAACGCGGCCGTGGAGCCGGAGATCGAGGACCTCATCTGCGTCCTGCAGAAAATGGGCGCGATCATCGCGATGGACACCGACCGGACGATCCGCATCACCGGTGTGGACAAGCTGGGCGGCTACAACCACCGCGCGCTGGCGGACCGGCTGGAGGCCGCCTCGTGGGCGTCCGCGGCGCTCGCCACCGAGGGCAACATCTACGTCCACGGCGCCCAGCAGCGCTCGATGATGACGTTCCTGAACACCTACCGGAAGGTGGGCGGTGCCTTCGAGATCGACGACGAGGGCATCCGCTTCTGGCACCCGGGCGGCCAGTTGAAGTCCATCGCGCTGGAGACGGACGTGCACCCCGGTTTCCAGACCGACTGGCAGCAGCCCCTCGTGGTCGCCCTCACCCAGGCCACGGGCCTGTCCATCGTCCACGAGACGGTCTACGAGTCCCGCCTCGGCTTCACCTCCGCGCTGAACCAGATGGGCGCCCACATCCAGCTCTACCGCGAGTGCCTGGGCGGCTCGGACTGCCGCTTCGGGCAGCGCAACTTCCTGCACTCCGCGGTCGTCTCGGGCCCCACCAAGCTCCAGGGCGCCGACCTGGTCATCCCCGACCTCCGCGGCGGCTTCTCGTACCTGATCGCGGCTCTCGCCGCCCAGGGCACCTCCCGCGTCCACGGCATCGACCTGATCAACCGCGGCTACGAGAACTTCATGGAGAAGCTGATGGAGCTCGGGGCGAAGGTCGAACTCCCCGGCAAGGCGCTCGGCTGACCCCGGCCTCCCGGCCCCGGCCCACGACAGCACCCCCGGCCGGGGGTCCGGGGGTTGTCCCCCGGGCAGGCACGGCATGGAGAAGCTGATGGAACTCGGAGCGAAGGTCGAACTCCCCGGCAAGGCGCTCGGGTAGTTTTTGGTACGACGATGGGGCGGTCCCTGGGTGTAGGGGCCGCCCCGTCGTCGTTCTCCGCGCCCGCTGCGGACGCGCCCCGAAATGGGGCGCGGGGAACTGCGCGACCAGCCACAGACGGCCGGCAGTCGCCCACGGCGCTCTCGGCGGAGCGCTTACTTGCCCTTGGCCGCTTCCTTGAGCTTCGAGCCCGCGGAGACCTTGACGCTGTAGCCGGCCGGGATCTGGATCGGGTCACCGGTCTGCGGGTTACGCGCGGTACGGGCGGCACGGTGGGTGCGCTCGAAGGTCAGGAAGCCGGGGATGGTGACCTTCTCGTCGCCCTTGGAGACGATGTCGCCGACAACCTCGGCGAACGCGGCCAGCACGGCGTCGGCGTCCTTGCGAGTCACCTCGGCGCGGTCGGCCAGCGCGGCCACCAGCTCACTGCGGTTCATGTTGTTACTCCCGTGTTCTTCTTGCTGTTGCGGCGTGCCACGCGGCGGAGGCCGCATGTTGGGCACAGCGAAAAGTCGATGTGCTCGCGCCCAGAGACGCATCCTGCCCCCACCTGCGGCGGGAAAGCCAATCCGGCACCCGCAGGAGTCGTGAGAACACCCTTGGGAGTCACACGAAGAGAGCCGGAGCCCGGCCGTCACGATAAGGCTCACCACTCACAGGGCGTTCCGCGACGCGCCGTGGCGGGGATCGTGGTGATCCTCACAATCCCCGCACAGTACGCACCTCAGACTACGACGGGCCGGGCCGCGGCGGGGCTACGGCGCCGTCGCGCCCGCCGCCTTCGCCGCGTCGCGCACCGCGCCCGCGACGGCGCCCGCGACCTTGTCGTTGAAGACGCTCGGGATGATGTAGTTCGCGTTCAGCTCGTCGGCGCTCACCACGTCGGCCAGGGCCTTCGCGGCCGCGAGCATCATCTCGGTGTTGACCGTACGGGACTGGGCGTCCAGCAGGCCGCGGAAGACGCCCGGGAAGACCAGCACGTTGTTGATCTGGTTCGGGAAGTCGGAGCGGCCGGTGGCCACCACGGCGGCCGTCTGGCGGGCGACCGCCGGGTCCACCTCAGGGTCCGGGTTCGCGAGCGCGAACACGATCGCGCCCTCGGCCATGGCGGCCACGTCGTCGCCGTCGAGGACGTTCGGGGCCGAGACGCCGATGAAGACGTCGGCGCCGCGCACGGCCTCCTTGAGGGTGCCGGTGAGGCCCTCGGGGTTGGTGTTGTCGGCGATCCAGCGCAGCGGGGAGTCGGCGTGGGCGCTCACCAGGTCCTCGCGGCCGGCGTGCACCACGCCGTGGATGTCGGCGACGACGGCGTTCTTCACGCCCGCCGCGAGCAGCAGCTTGAGGATGGCCGTGCCGGCGGCGCCGGCCCCGGACATGACGACCCGGACGTTCTCGATGCCCTTGTCCACCACACGCAGGGCGTTCGTCAGGGACGCGAGGACCACGATGGCCGTGCCGTGCTGGTCGTCGTGGAAGACGGGGATGTCGAGGGCCTCGCGCAGGCGGGCCTCGATCTCGAAGCAGCGCGGGGCGGAGATGTCCTCGAGGTTGATGCCGGCGAACCCGGGGGCGATGGCCTTGACGATCTCGACGATCGCGTCGGTGTCCTGGGTGTCCAGGCAGAGCGGCCAGGCGTCGATGCCGGCGAACCGCTTGAAGAGGGCCGCCTTGCCCTCCATGACGGGCAGGGCGGCCTTGGGGCCGATGTTGCCGAGGCCCAGCACGGCGGAGCCGTCCGTCACGACCGCAACGGAGTTGCGCTTGATGGTGAGGCGGCGGGCGTCCTCGGGGTTCTCGGCGATCGCCATGCAGACGCGGGCCACACCCGGCGTGTAGATCATCGACAGATCGTCACGGTTGCGGATGGGGTGCTTGGACTGCATCTCGATCTTGCCGCCGAGGTGCATCAGGAACGTACGGTCGGAGACCTTGCCGAGGGTGACGCCCTCGATGCCGCGCAGCTGTTCGACGATCTCGTCGGCGTGGGAGGTGGAGGTGGCGGCGATGGTGACGTCGATGCGGAGCTTCTCGTGCCCGGACGCGGTGACGTCGAGGCCGGTCACCGAGCCTCCGTGGGACTCGACGGCTCCGGTGAGCTGCGAGACCGCGGTTCCGCTCGCGGGCACCTCCAGCCGGACCGTCATCGAGTAGGAGACGCTGGGCGCCGTTGCCATGGCCGACTTCCTCTGCACTGCTGGGTGGGTCGCGGGATTGCCGTCCGATCGTCGCACCTACTGATGAGTACGTGAAAGCCGCCCCGGATTGCGATCGTTTTGTTCTCAATGAACTCAATGGAAGAGGCCCACATCACAGAGTGATGTGGGCCTCTTCCACGTTCATGACACCGACCCGCCATGCTCGCCTCGCGGCAAGTGGTCGCTCGTAGCGACGAAGGTTGGGCCCGGGGGCTTGGATCGGGCCGGTGTCACACCCAGGCTAACAAACGGATCGCCGAAGGCCATTCCCGTCCGGGCCACTTCACAGGAAACGTTCAGTCCCTGAGGAGGTCGGGGACCCCCTGTGCGTCCGGCTCGTCACGCTCCCCCGACACCACGGTGAGCTCCTGCGTGGCCCGGGTCAGGGCGACGTACAGCACCCGCAGGCCGGCCGGTGACTCGTCGGCGATCTCCGCCGGCGAGACGACGACCGTCGCGTCGTACTCCAGGCCCTTGGCCTCCAGGCTGCCGAGGGCGACGACCCGGTCGCCGAGTCCGGCGAGCCAGCGGCGGGCCTCCTCGCGGCGCTGCATCGCGACGACGACGCCGACGGTGCCGTCGACGCGGTCGAGGAGGCGGGCGGCCTCGGCGCGCGCGGTGGCGCCCAGCGATTCGCGTGCGCCCGTGCCGTGTCTCTGGTTCGTTCCCACGAAGCGGGGGACGACCCCCGTCGACCTGACCGCCTTCGGGGACTCGGCGCCCGGCATGGCGAGCGCCAGCACCTTCGCCGCCAGTTCGGCGATCTCGGCCGGGTTGCGGTAGTTCACGGTCAGCTGGAAACGGCGGCGGGGGCGGGTGCCGAGGGCCTCGTCGCGGGCCTCGGCGGCCTCGTCGGGGTCCGACCAGGAGGACTGGGCGGGGTCGCCGACGACCGTCCAGGTGGCGTGCCGGCCGCGGCGGCCGACCATGCGCCACTGCATCGGGGTGAGGTCCTGGGCCTCGTCGACGATGACGTGCGCGTACTCGGTCCGCTCGGCGGCCAGCCGTTCGGCCCGCTCGCGCTGCGACTCCTCACGGACCGGCATCAGCTCCTCCAGGCCGGTGAGCTGGTCCAGCGGGTCGAGTTCGCGCCTCTTCCGCTTCGGGCGGGCCGGGGCGCCGAGGATCGCCTGGAGTTCGTCGAGCATCGCGATGTCGTGCACGGAGTAGCCGTCCCGCTTCAGGGAGCGGGCGACCTTGCGGACCTCGCCCGGGTTGAGGATCCGGCGGGCCCAGCGGCCGAGCCGCCGCTCGTCGGACATGGCGGCGAGGACGGCCTTCGGGGTCAGCTCGGGCCACCAGGCGTCCAGGAACCCGATGAACGAGTCCTCACCGGTCACGTCCTCGTCGAAGGAGGAGCGCAGCTCGGCGGCGAGCTCGGGGTCGCTGTGCCGGCCCGCGGCGCCGGAGCGCTCCCACAGGGCGTCAAGGAGGAGCTTGCGGGCACGGGGGCGCAGCAGGTTGACGGGGGCGGTGCCGCCGAGGGCGGACTGCCGGACGCGGTCGAGGTCGGCCGCCTCCAGCTCCAGCCGCCGGCCGAAGGCGACGACCCGCAGCCGGGTGGGTGTCGTACCGGACGTGGCGGGGCCGTCGTCGAAGGCGAGCTGTCCCGCGCCGCCCTGGCCGCCGCTCCGCCCGCCGCTCTCCAGCGCCCCGCGCGCCGCCTTCCGCAGGACCTTCAGCATGCGGTACGAGCCCTTCGCGCGGGCCACCGACGGGGAGTCGTACAGGGTGGCCTCGGCGCCGGCCGCCTCGTCGGCGAGGGAGCCGATGGCGCGGATGGCGACCTGGCCCTCCTCGCCCAGGGAGGGCAGGACGCCCTCGGTGTAGGCGACCAGCAGCGGGGTCGGCGAGACGATCAGGATGCCGCCCGCGTACCGGCGCCGGTCCTGGTAGAGCAGGTAGGCCGCCCGGTGCAGGGCGACGGCCGTCTTGCCCGTGCCAGGCCCGCCCTCGACATAGGTCACGGAGGCGGCGGGGGCGCGGATGACCAGGTCCTGTTCGGCCTGGATGGAGGCGACGATGTCGCGCATGGTGTGGCTGCGGGCCTGTCCGAGGGCGGCCATCAGGGCGCCGTCGCCGATGACGGGCAGTTCGCCGCCGTCGAGGAACGCCCTCAGTTCGGGGCGCATCAGGTCGTCCTCGACGCCGAGGACGCGCCGGCCCTTGGAGCGGATGACCCGGCGCCGTACGACCCGTCCCGGGTCGACGGGGGTGGACCGGTAGAAGGGGGCGGCGGCGGGGGCCCGCCAGTCGATGACCAGCGGGGCGTAGTCGGAGTCCAGGACGCCGATGCGGCCGATGTGGAGGGTCTCGGCGATGTCGGCGGAGTTGTCCTCCCGCACCGCGCCTTCGGCGGGCTCCACGGCGGTGTAGGCGCCGTCGGGTCCCTTCTTGCCGTCCTTGCCGAGGAGCAGGTCGATCCGGCCGAAGAGGAAGTCCTCGAACTCGTTGTTGAGGCGGTTGAGGTGGATGCCGGCGCGGAAGACCTGGGCGTCCCGTTCGGCGAGGGCGCCGGGCGTGCCGACCTGACCGCGCTTGGCCGCGTCGTTCATGAGGAACTCCGCCTCGTGGATCTTCTCCTCGAGGCGCCGGTAGACCCGGTCCAGATGTTCCTGTTCGATGCTGATCTCGCCGTCCCGGACCGAGTCCGGTGCGGCGCCGACCGCGGATTCCTGCTGAGCCTGTGCGGCCACCGGGCCCCCTTCTGACGTGCTGGGCAGCCGTCAACCGTACGCGAAGGGGGCCCCGGGAAGCGAGGGGGCTGCCCGGCGGATCCTGTCACAGACGCGGAGCCCGGCACGCGCATCTGCGGCGTCGTCGTCGGGTGCCGACGCTCCGCGTCGACGCCCTCCTCCGCCTTGCAGCTGCCCGCACCAGGCTCCGTTCACCTGAGCTGACTGGAAACCGCGGCTGTCCTCTGACCGGATCCGCCGGGGCAGACCCCTAGGCCTCGACCTGGACGATCTTCTTGCCGTCGAAGGTCATGATCTCGAAGTGGTCGATCTCGTTGGCCTTGAAGGCCGCGCCGCCCGTGACGTAGAGCGGGTTCTTGGCCTGTTCGGTCTTGGCGTTGGGGATGCCGTAGCCCCACTCGGGGACGGACCAGGACGAGACCGTCTCGCGCTTGCCGTCCTTGCCGACGGCGATCAGCGAGCACTTCTCCGGGCCGGTCACGTTCTTCAGTTCGAGGCCGACCTCGGTGCCCCACGCCTTGTCCGCCGTGGCGACGGTCGCCGTGACGTTGCTGGAGGAGTCGGTCGCCGAGACCTTGTCGGAGAGCGTCTCGAAGGTGGACTTGGCGGGGTTGGTGGTGCTGCTCGCCACCGGCGCCTTGGTCCCGTTGTCGCCGCCGGTCACCGCCATGACGCCCACGGGGCCGCCGACGATCAGCGCTGCCGCGGCCGCGACCAGGTAGAACGAGCGGCGGCGTTTGACGGCTCGGCGCTCGGACACCTCGTCGACCAGCTTCTCCACGAGGCGTGGAGAGGGGCGGGCGGACAGGGAGTCGCCGATCGCCGGTGTGCCGGATCCGGGCAGGTCCGCGAGTGCGGCCAGCATCGGTTCCATCCCGGCGAGCTCGTCGAGCTGCTGTGCGCACCACTCGCAACCGGCGAGGTGCATTTCGAAGGCGGTCGCCTCGGCGTCGTCGAGGATGCCTAGGGCGTAGGCGCCCACTGTCTCGTGTTCGCTCGGACTCGGAGATCCCTGCATAGATCCCTGCATGGGGCCAGACATACCCGCACCACCTGCTCCGAATCCCCCGTAAGTACTCATCACGCCGTCACCCCCCGCTCCTCAAGAGCCAGCTTCATCGACCGCAGGGCGTAGAACACCCGAGAGCGGACGGTGCCACTGGGAATGCCCAGCGTCTCGGCCGCCTCGTTGACGGTACGCCCCTTGAAGTACGTCTCGACGAGCACCTCCCGGTGGGCCGGGGTCAGGTCGTCGAGCGCATCGGACAACGTCATCAGCCACAGCGCCTTGTCGATCTCGTCCTCCGCAGGAATGACCTCCAGCGGCGACGGGTCGACCTCCTGCGGCCGGGCCTGCCGGCTGCGGTGGCCGTCGATGACGATGCGGCGAGCGACCGTCACCAGCCAGGGGCGTACCGATCCGGTCGCTCGATTGAGCTGACCGGCGTTCTTCCAGGCACGGATGAGTGTCTCCTGCACTACGTCCTCGGCACGCTGCCGGTCTCCGGCAACCAGGCGCAGGACATACGCAAGCAAAGGTCCGGCATGCTCCCGATACAGAGCACGCATCAGCTCCTCGTCAGGTTCCGAGGGCTGGGACATGCGATGTCGGGCCCTCGATCCACGTTCATTGGCCACGGCCGCATCCTTGCGCACGCCCACCTCCGGTGTCCGGGGGTTCCCCCAGTCAGTCGCTCGCAGACAGGTACGGAGGAGGCTCGCGGTGTGTTCAAACAGAGCAGACACTTTTCTTCGGGGTGTCATGACGAGGGGGACATGGCGGCACATTCCCACCGCTTCTTCTTCACATTTTCACCACATGAGCGCGATTGCGCGAGCTGCCCTTACCCAGACATGGGCAAACATGATGTTGTCGAAATCACTTCGACAATTCTTCGACAACGCTGTCCCGCGACGCTGTGCAATTCCTGTCAGCTCGTCAGAGAAGGCGTATACCGGGCAGTTGGGCACGAGCGAGCGCGGCCCGCCTGCGATGCCGTGCCACGCGTTCCCTGTTGCCGCAGACCTCGCTCGAACACCACCGCCTGCGCCGCCCCCGGGACGTGTCGACGTACACGATCGGGCAGTTGTCCCCCTCGCACTGCCTGAGTCCCTCCCGCGCGACGGGATCGGTGAGCAGCTCCACGGCGTCCCGCGCGACCGCGGCGATCAGCGCGGCGCACTCCGGGCGCCCGTCCAACTCCCGTACGAGCGTGCCGTCCTCGTCGCGTACGGCGCGGGGGACGGGCGGCGCCACGCGGGCGGCCTCGTTGAGGCGGGCGAGATCGGCGTCGTAGCGACCGGGGTTGTGGCGTACGAGCGTGCCGTGCACCAACCGGCCGATGTCGCCCCGCAGTTCCCGGAAGGCGATCGGCCAGGAAACGTCGGCGTGGGTCAGCGGCGTGTCCGGCGGGACGAGTCCGGCGCCGCGGATCCACGCGCACAACGGGGCCACGGCGTCCAGATGTTCATGGGGATGACTGGTCGCGAGGAGGTCGAGACAGCTCCGTCCCGAGTCGAACCGCAGCTCGTAGGGATCCGTGGCCGTACCCATCGCCATGCGCCACCGCCTAGGGCTTCCTGCCGAATAACGCCGAAGAACGCCGAAGAACGCCGTCCCTCTCACAGTGCCCTGAGCGCCGCCCCTGCCGGAACCCCCCGTACCGGAGGGGGGCGCAGGTCACACGTCCGCGTACTTGGTGTCCGCCGCCGGGTCGAGCGCCAGCCGGTAGCCCCGCTTGACGACCGTCTGGATCAGCTTCGGCGCGCCCAGCGCCGTCCGCAGCCGGGCCATCGCCGTCTCCACGGCGTGCTCGTCCCGGCCCGCGCCGGGCAGCGCCCGCAGCAGGTCGGACCGCGGCACCACCCAGCCGGGCCGCCGCGACAGCGCCCGCAGCAGCGACATGCCGGCCGGCGGGACCGGCCGCAGACAGCCGTCGACCAGCACCGCGTGCCCGCGGATCTCCACCCGGTGCCCGGCGACCGGCAGTGCCCGCGCCCGCCCCGGAAGTTCCTGGCACAGCAGCTGTACGAGCGGCCCGAGCCGGAAGCGTTCCGGCTGGACGGTGTCCACGCCCTGGGCCTGGAGCGGCAGGGCGGTGACCGGTCCGACACAGGCCGGCAACACGTCGTGCTGGAGCGCGGTGAGCAGTTCCGGCAGCAGTCCGCGCTCCTCGGCGCGAGAGAGGAGGGAGGCGGCGGCCGGCGCGCTGGTGAAGGTGACGGCGTCCAGGCCGCGCGAGACGGCCGCGTCGAGGAGCCGGTCGAGCGGCGAGATGTCCTCCGGGGGCATCCACCGGTACACCGGCACGCCCACGACCTCGGCTCCCGCGGCCCGCAGCGCCTCCACGAACCCGGGCAGCGGCTCCCCGTGCAGCTGTACGGCGACCCGGCGCCCGTCCACGCCCTCCTCGAGGAGCCGGTCGAGCACCTCGGCCATGGACTCGGACGACGGAGACCACTCCTCCGTGAGGCCGGCGGCACGGATCGAGCCCTTGACCTTGGGCCCGCGGGCCAGCAGTTCGACCTCGCCGAGCCGGGCGAGCAGCGCCTCCCCGAGCCCCCAGCCCTCGGCGGCCTCGACCCAGCCGCGGAAGCCGATGGCCGTGGTGGCCACCACCACGTCCGGCGCCTGGTCGATGAGTCCCTTGGTCGCGGCGAGCAGTTCACCGTCGTCGGCGAGTGGCACGATCCGCAGGGCGGGGGCGTGCAGCACCGCCGCCCCACGTCGCTGAAGCAGCGCACCGAGCTCCTCGGCCCGGCGCGCGGCCGTCACCCCCACGGTGAACCCGGCGAGTGGCCCGTGTTCCGGTCGCTGCTGTTGCTCGTACATGGCTCTCCTAGGACCTCTTACGGATCCTGCCGGGGCCGAAGGAAAGGCCCTGGCCGGCCCGCATGCCGACCGAGCCTGTCAACGGTGCGTGACAGGCTCGGTTCGGCTTGATGTCGCCGGTGTTACGTCACACCTCGGCGTAGCTGAGTTGGGGCTTTGCCTCCGATGCGGTGCTCATGGCCGCGATCCGTCCGGCGGACCGGCGAAGGTATACGGCCCAGGTGACCACGAAGCACAGGCCGTAGAAGGCCAGGAAGGCGACGAAGGCGCCGGTGCCGGAGCCGTAGGAGAGGAAGGACTGCCGGAAGGCGAGGTTGATGCCGACGCCGCCGAGCGCGCCCACCGCACCGATGAGCCCCATGGAGGCACCGGAGAGCCGCCGGCCGTAGGCGGCCGCCTCTTCGCCCTGGAGCCCCTTGGCCAGGGCCTTCGTCTGGAAGATGCCGGGGATCATCTTGTACGTCGACCCGTTGCCGAGCCCGCTGAGCACGAACAGCACCACGAAGACACCGACGAACAGCGGCAGCGACTTCTGCATGCTGGCGAAGATCAGGACGGAGGTGGCGGCGGCCATGCCGACGTAGTTCCACAGGGTGATCTTCGCGCCGCCGTAGCGGTCGGCGAGCCAGCCGCCCACGGGCCGGATCAGCGAGCCGAGCAGCGGACCGATGAAGGTGAGGTAGGCCGCCTGCAGGGGCGTGCGGCCGAACTGCACCTGGAGCACCTGGCCGAAGGCGAAGGCGTAGCCGATGAACGAGCCGAAGGTGCCGATGTAGAGGAAGGACATGATCCAGGTGTGGGCGTCCTTCGCGGAGTCGATCGCGGCGCCGGTGTCGTTCTTCACGGACGAGAGGTTGTCCATGAAGAGCGCGGCGAGGACGGCGGCGATCACGATCAGCGGGACGTAGATGCCGAGCAGTACGCGCGGCCCGCCGCTGGCGCCGATGATCGCGAGGGCGACCAGCTGGATCACGGGCACACCGATGTTGCCGCCGCCGGCGTTCAGCCCGAGCGCCCACCCCTTCTTCCTGAGCGGGAAGAAGGCGTTGATGTTGGTCATGCTGGAGGCGAAGTTGCCGCCGCCGATGCCCGCGAGCAGGCCGATGACGAGGAAGGTGTCGAAGGAGGTCCCCGGCTTCATCACGGTGAACGCGGCGATGGTGGGGACGAGCAGCAGACCGGCCGAGATGATGGTCCAGTTCCGGCCGCCGAAGATCGCGACGGCGAAGGTGTAGGGCACCCGGACGACCGCGCCGACCAGCGTCACCATCGACGTCAGCAGGAACTTGTCGGCCGGGGTGAGGCCGTACTCCGGGCCCATGAAGAGCACCAGGACGGACCACATCGTCCAGACGGAGAACCCGATGTGCTCGGAAAGGACGGAGAAGACGAGGTTCCGGCGGGCGATCTTCTCGCCCTTCTCGTTCCAGAAGGCCTCGTCCTCGGGGTCCCACTGGTCGATCCAGCGGTTCCCCTTCTTCGCGGAGGGGGGTGCGGGGGACGGGGGTGCGGGGGCTGTACCAGGGGCTGTCATGAACGCCTCCACGTGCTCCGGGGCTCGGGTGTTTCGCGGTGATGAGCGGTGATGAATCCCGAAGGTAGAAAGGACGCGTTTCCGCACTGTGCCTGTGGGTGACCGGAAGGGAACGTTGCTCTCACCTTCGGCGGGAGCCGGGTGAGAGGTTTTGGGCAAGGGTACGGGAGCGGTCCGGCCACAGCCGGGGCCGTCGCCCGGCCGCCAGGTCCTCCACCCAGCCGAAGCAGACCACGCACAGCGCGGTGAGCAGCCAGACCGCCGGCAGTTGCGGCCAGGAGCTGTTCAGCAGCCAGGTGGCGTGCTCCTCCAGCCAGACGATCCCCCACAGCCGGTCCCACAGCGCCTCGACGACGTCGATGCAGACGTTGTGCCACAGGTAGATCGTCACGGCCCGCGCGTTGAGCAGGGTGACCAGCCGGTCCAGGCGGCGCAGCGGGCCGGGCCACTCGCTCCAGGACGGGCTGAGGTGCAGCAGGAGCAGGACCGCGGCGAAGGACCACAGGGACTGGGCGAACGGCATGTCGTCCAGGTCGTGGCCCTCCCGGAAGCCGTGCCCGAGGGCGTACCAGAGGCCGGTTCCGGCCACCGCCGGGGCCAGCGACGGGACGACGTACCGGGGCAGCCGGCGCAGTACGCCCTCCTGGTGCGCCATGCCGAGCAGCCAGCACGCGCCGAACGTGCCGAAGTCGCTGAGCCCGGCCTCCAGCCGCCAGCCGGGCACCGCCACCGCGCCGGTCTCCAGCACCGCGGACAGGGCGAGGGGCGCGAGGACCGTCGGCCAGGGGGCGGCCCGCAGGGCGCGCAACAGGAGCGGCGAGAGCAGGACGAACCAGAGGTAGGCGCGCAGGTACCAGATGGGCACGCCCAGGTCGACCGCCCAGCCTTCGGTGATCAGGCCGTGCACGCCGGGCACGTTCTCGTCGAACGGCGGGTCGCTCAGCGGGAGGATCCAGAAGGTGAGGTGGAGCCACCACCAGCCGGGGTGTCCGTCGTCGTCGGGTCCCCAGCCCGCCGCCAGCATGCCCGTCACCCCGACCGCGCCGAGCAGCCACAGCGGGGGCAGCAGGCGGCGCAGCCGGCCGCGTACGACGGTCGGCGCGCGGCCCTTGGCCAGGGAGCGGGCCATCAGGTTGCCGGCGAGGGCGAACATCACGCCCATCGAGGGGAAGACGACGGGCAGCCAGGCCCAGCCCATCAGGTGGTAGAGGACGACACGAAACAGGGCGATGGCGCGCAGGAGGTCGAAGTAGCGGTCGCGGCCCTTCGCGACGGGGACCGGGACGGTGACGTCGGCCGGCTGGGTGGTCGTCATACGGCGCCCCCGCCCACGGCCGCGCCGGCCGGCTCACCCGGGGGTGCCGCGACCTGTCCCTTCCTCCTCAGTTTCTGCCAGCGCAGCCGGCCGCCGGTGAGGGCGGTGATCCAGGACTGGAGGAGCACGATGTACATCAGCTGGCGGTAGAGGAGCTGCTGCAGGGGGAGGGAGACGAGCGGCGTGAGGCGTTCGCGGTCCAGGACGAAGGCGTACGCGGCGCAGCCCGCCTGGACGGCGAGGACGCCGAACCAGGCCGCGATCGTCTTCCCGGTCGGTCCGAAGAGCAGGCCGTAGACGAGGAACAGGTCGATGAGGGGGGCGAGGAGCGGGGCGACGACCATGAAGAGGGAGACCAGCGGCAGACCGACGCGGCCGAAGCGGCCGGACGGCCCGCGCTCCACGAGCGCCCGGCGGTGTTTCCAGATGGCCTGCATGGTGCCGTAGCACCACCGGTAGCGCTGCGACCACAGCTGCTGCACTGACTCGGGGGCCTCTGTCCAGGCGCGCGCGTTCTCCGCATAGACGACCTTCCAGCCGTCCCGGTGGATGGCCATGGTGATGTCGGTGTCCTCGGCGAGGGTGTCGTCGCTCATGCCGCCGACCCGGTTCAGGGCGCTTCTCCTGAACGCCCCCACCGCTCCCGGAATGGTCGGCATGCAGCGCAGGACGTCGTACATCCGGCGGTCGAGGTTGAAGCCCATGACGTACTCGATGTGCTGCCAGGCGCCGATGAGGGTGTCCTTGTTGCCGACCTTGGCGTTGCCGGCGACGGCGCCGACCTTCGGGTCGGCGAAGGGCTGGACGAGTTCGCGGACGGTGGCCGGTTCGAACACGGTGTCGCCGTCCATCATCACGATCAGGTCGTGTCCGGCGTTGGCGATGCCCCGGTTGAGGGCGGCGGGCTTGCCCGCGTTGAGCTGGCGTACGACGCGTACGCCGGGCAGGGCGAGGCTCTCGACGATACGGGCGGTGCCGTCACTGGAGCCGTCGTCGACGACGATGATCTCGATGGGGTGCTCGCTGCGGATGAGCGAGCGGACGGTGTTCTCGATGCACTTCGCCTCGTTGTACGCGGGCACGAGCACCGACGCCGGTTCGGTGACGGGCCCGTCGGGTCCCCAGGCGAAGCCGCGACGCCGGGTGCGGCGGGTGTGGATCGCGGAGAGCAGCAGCATCAGGCCGAAGCGGGCGAAGACGAGGAAGCCGATGACGGCGAGCCCGACGACGAGGACGCCGGTGATGTCGTCGGACGCGGCGACCAGGAACACCCAGGCCTTGCCCTTCCACAGTTCGGCGCCTGTGACGGGGGTGTGCGCGCTGGGGGCGTCGAGGGCCTCGGTGAGGTTCTGGAACCGGTACCCCTTCTTCTGCAGCTCGGGCAGGTAGTCGTCCAGGGCCTGGACCGTCTGGTGCCGGTCGCCGCCGGAGTCGTGCATGAGGACGATCGCGCCCCTGCCGCCGCGCGGAGTGGCGTTGCGGATGATCTGCCGCACGCCGGGCCGCCGCCAGTCCTCGCTGTCGGCGGTGGTGAAGACGGTGAGGTAGCCGCGGGTTCCGACGTACCGGGTGACGGGCCAGGAGGAGTTGTCCAGGGCGTCGGCGGAGGAGGAGTACGGCGGCCGGAAGAGGGAGGTGCGGATGCCCGCGGCCCCGGCCAGCGCCAGCTGGTTCTGGGTCAGCTCCCAGTCGATGCGCCGGTCCGACTGGTAGGAGAGGTCGGGGTGGTTGAAGGTGTGCAGCCCGATCTCGTGGCCCTCCGCGACCATCCGGCGGACCAGGTCCGGGTAGCGGGAGGCCATGGTGCCGGTGACGAAGAAGACGGCGTGCGCGCGGTGCTTCTTCAGGACGTCGAGGACCTCGGGGGTCCATCGGGGGTCGGGGCCGTCGTCGAAGGTGAGCACGATCCGCCGGTCCGGCACGTCCAGGCTGGTCCGCTGCCCGCCACGGGTGTCCACGACCGGTCCGCCGTCGAGGATCTTCCGCGGCACCCGGTCGGCGGGGGCCTCGGGGCGGACGCGGTGGTCGGCGAGGATCTCGCTGTGGACGTAGCCGCGCAGCATCAGCATCGCCATCATCGCGAACAGGACGAGGAGCGGGAGCAGATGGCGCAGCCGCACCCGCAGCGGCACGAGGCGCCGGCGCGCGCCGGAGTGCGAGGGCGGTCCGTCCGGGGTGCCGGACGCCGGGGTGCGTATCCGTCCCCGGGTCTGCCGGGATCGGGAACGGCCCCCCGTGGACGGGTGCGCGGAAGTCCCGGCGTGACCGGCCTGCCGGGCCGAACGCCGGTTGGTGCGTGGTGACATGAGAGGTCGTACTCCGGGGACGGGAGACAGCGGAAGGACAGAGGAGACGAGGAGAAAAAGGAGGAAAGAAGAAGAAAGACGCGGAGGGGGAGGGTGAGGGGAACGGACGGAGCCGTTCGGCGGCCTCGGTGCCGCCTCACGCCCCCGGCGCGCCGGAGGTGACCGGCGAGGGCCCGTCGGAAGGGCTCGCGGTGGGCGAGGACGCCGGGGGCGGTGTGGTCGGGGGGACCCCGACGACCGGGCTGGTGGGACCGTCTGCGGAGGCGGACGTGCTGGGCTCCGGGCTGGAGCCGGTGCCTGCGGAGCCGCTGGGCGAGGGGCGGGCGGAGCCGTCGGCCGGGGCCTCGGCGCTCTTCGACGCGTCGGGCCCGGTGCGCTCTCCGGGCCGGGCCGGGCCGCCGGCCGAGGCGGAGACGCCGGGGCCGCGGGGCGCCGCGAAGCCCGGGGAGCCGGTCGTGGCCGTGGCGGAGGCGCTCGGTGCCCGGCTGGTCTCGACCCGGCCGGCCGGCGGATCGTCGTCGTCCTGGCCCGGCACCGGCAGCCAGGGCGCCCCGGCGTGCCCCGACAGGAGCGTGGCGACGATGACGACGGCGTAGGCGCCGCAGGCGAGGCCGACCAGCATGCCTATGCGGCGGAAGGTACGGCTGCGGCGGCCGGACTCGTCGACGAAGACGGGGGCGTCGGAGGCGCCCGGGCCGCCTCCCCCGGCCGGGTGCGGGGTGTCGAGCTGGACGGTCACCTCGAACGCGTCGCCGCCGTCGCCGGAAGTCTCCGCCCACGGGTCCCGGAGTCCGCTCGAACGTTCGTTTTCGGACAGTGCGTTCGATGCGACTATTCGACCGCTTTCAGACGGAACATCCACGAGTAACCGGTATGGATCCTCCCCCACTCCCACGACCGGCACATCCCGGGTCGGAGGGGCGGCTTCCGGCCATCCCGAACTCTCGGTTTTGTCGCTTTTCTTCCAGTTCTCCACGCACACACTTCCCCCCACGGACGGTTCAGGGTGCGCCGACGCCTCCGAGCGCGCGTCGCCGGACCGGGCCCCCACCCAGTCCTCGCGCCCCTTTTATCCCACTGCGCTCGGGTCGATGAATCTAGCGCAGGGGTGGGGGCCATGTTCGCGATGTGTCATTTGTGGTCAGAAGTCATGTTCATGTCCATGGCTGGAATCCATCCCCCGGAAGGCCGTAGAAGCCACCCTTCCGCGCTCGCGATCTCGCCCGCGGCCCGTCGGAGCGCGTCGAGTCCCGGATGGACCAGCCCCTTTCGCCACACCAGTGACACGGGGGACAGCGGCACCGGCTCGATCAAGGGCCGGGTCACCGTCCCAGGCATGGCCGGAAAATCCACCACCGCGAGGACCGGATTGCCCGTCTTCGCCATGAGGCGCTGGAATTCCTCGTCCCCCACGGCCAAGGGCGCCGGCGGCGCGACCGCGATCCCCCGCCCCTCGAACAGCAGCCGGGCCAGGCCGGTCCACTCCGGCGTGCGCGGATTGCCCGCGCCCGCGTACACGCTCTCCCCCGCGAGCGCGGCCAGCGGCACCCTGGGCAGCGAGGCCAGCCGGTGCCCCGCGGGCAGCACGACCGCCATCCGCTCGTACCGGACGAACTGCCGCTCCAGCCCGCCGCGCAGCCCCGGCTCCAGCCCCGCGTACCGCCCGAACGACGCGTCGAGACGGCCCGCGACGATCTCGGCCGCGGCGAAGGTGAGCCCGCTCTCGTAGCGGGCCATCAGTTCCTGCTCGGGGGCGAGTTCACGGGCCCGGTGCAGCACCCGCCGACCGGTGACCAGGCCCGGCGAGTTCAGATCGACCAGCAGCGGGCGGGCCCGGCCGAAGGCGGCGAGCAGGTCGTCCTGGGTCTGCAGCACCCGGCGCGCGTACGGCACCAGCCGCTCCCCGTCGGCCGTGAGCGTCACCTGCCGGGTGGTCCGCACGAACAGTTCGGTGCCCAACTCCCGCTCCAGCCGCCGCACATCACGACTGAGCGCCTGCTGGGCGACGTAGAGCCGGGCGGCGGCCCTGGTGAAGTGCAGTTCGTCGGCCACGGCGAGGAAGGCGCGCAGGAGTCGGGGGTCGAGGTGGGCGGGCATCCGGCGAACCTACAACGCGGGTGCGTGAATCCGAACTCACAACGCGGGTGCGTGAATCGGCGCCGAGCAGGTGTTGGACCCCGGGATCGGTCCCGGGCGACGGTGTCGCCCATGCCGCAGCCGCCCCGGAACCCCGCCGAGACCCTTTACACCGTCACCGCCGACAGCCTCGTGGCCGTCGACTTCGCCCCCCGCTCCCGCCCCCGTCCCGCCGGCCCCTACCGCCGCCTCCTCACCGCCCCCGGCGCCCGTGCCTTCACCGCCGGAAGCCTGCTCGCCCGGCTCCCCGCGGGCATGTTCGGCGTGAGCGCGGTCATGATGATCGCCGGTGCGCGCGGCTCGTACGCGCTGGCCGGAGCCGTCACCGCGACCGGCCTCGCGGCGACCGCCCTCGTCGCCCCCTGGACCGCCCGGCTCGTCGACCGGTACGGCCAGGCCCGGATCGCCGTACCGGCCACCCTGTTCGCCGCGCTCGGCAGCCTCGCGCTGCTGCTCTGCGTCCGCCACGGCGCCCCGGACTGGACCCTGTTCGCCGCGTACGCCGCCACCGCGACCACCCCCAACACCGGCGGGATGTCCCGCGCCCGCTGGAACCACCTGCTGCGCGGCGACGCGGCCGCCCTGCACACCGCGAACTCCCTGGAACAGGCCGCCGACGAGCTGTGCTTCATGCTGGGCCCGGTGTGCGCGGCCTTCCTGTGCGGCACGTTCTTCCCGGAGGCGGGCACCCTGGCCGGCGTGCTGCTGCTGGTGAGCGGGACCGTCGTGTTCGCCGCCCAGCGCGCGAGCCAGCCGCCCCCGCACCCCCGCCCGAGGTCCGGGTCCCCGCTCCGCGCCCCCGGCATCCCGCCCCTCCTCGCCGTCTGCCTCGCCCTGGGGGCCGTGTTCGGCGCGACGGAGGTCGTCACGATCGCCTTCGCCGACGAGCAGGGCCACCGCGCGGCGGCCGGGGTCGTCCTCGCCCTCCAGGCGGCCGGGTCCTGCGCGGCCGGCCTGGTCCACGGGGCCGTACGCCCCACCGGGTCCGCCGCCCGGCGCCACCCCCGGTGCGTGGCCGCGATGACCGCGCTGCTCGCCCTCCCCCTCCTGGCCGCGACCGCCGCCGGCTCACTCCCGCTCCTGGCCGGGGCGCTGCTGACCGCCGGGACCGCGACCGCTCCGACGATGGTCACCACCATGGCCCTGGTGCAGGAACGCACCCCGGCCGGCCGCCTCAACGAGGGCATGACCCTGGCCGTGACGGGCCTGCTCGGCGGCATCGCCTGCGGCAGCGCGACGGGCGGCTGGACGGTCGAACACACCTCCCCCGCGGCCGGTTTCGCGATACCCGTGGCGGCCGCGGCCACCGCCCTGCTCGTCTCCCTCATTTCTCGCAGGCCCCATTGACGCACTCGCGCCCGCCGCCTACCTTCCCCCGTCGAAGCGCTTCGACGTCACGCATCGAAACGGTTCGACGACCTCGTCGAACACCGCGTGGCGGCTGTTCCTGCCCGGAGAACCATCCGAACTCCCCCGGAGGCACAGGATGTTGACGGCAAGAAGGCGTGCGACGGCGAGCGCGGCGGCGGCCCTGGCGGGCGCCCTGCTGCTGGCCTCCTGCGGCGGCTCCGACAGCGGCGGCTCTTCCGACGCGAAGACCCTGCGACTGTGGCACTACGAGGCCCCGAACAGCGCGATGGGCGCGGCCTGGACGGCGGCGGTCAAGGAGTTCGAGGCCAACCACCCCGGTGTGAAGGTGAAGTTCGAGGAGAAGAGCTTCGAGCAGATCCAGAAGACCGCCCCCATGGCCCTGAACTCCTCGGACGCGCCCGATCTGCTGGAGTACAACAAGGGCAACGCGACGGCGGGCCTGCTGTCCAAGCAGGGCCTGCTGACCGACCTGACCGCCGAGGTGACCGCACGCGGCTGGGACAAGCTGATGAGCCCGGGCGTGCGCACCACCAGCCAGTACGACACGGACGGGGTCATGGGCTCCGGCAAGTGGTACGGCGTGACCGACTACGCCGAGTACACGATGATCTACTTCAACAAGGACCTCTTCGCGAAGTACAGGGTGCCCGAGCCGAAGACGTTCGACGACCTGGTCACGGCGATGGACACGTTCGTGGAAAACGATGTCACCCCGCTCGCCAACGCCGGCGCCGAGTACCTCGCCCAGCAGTACCTGTACCAGCTGGCGCTGTCGAAGGCAGACCGCTCCTGGGTGGACACGTACGAGCTGTACGACGGAAAGGCCGACTTCCACGACGCGGCCTGGACGTACGCGGCCGAGACCTTCGCCGACTGGGTGAAGAAGGGCTACATCGGCAAGAGTTCCACCAGTGCCAAGGCCGAGGACGCCGGCGTCTCCTTCCTCCAGGGCAAAGCGCCGATCCTGTTCTCCGGCAGCTGGTGGTACGGCCGCTTCCAGGACGAGGCGACGTTCGACTGGGGCACCACCCTGTGGCCCGGCTCGGACCTCACCCTGGGCTCCGGCGGCAACCTCTGGGTCGTCCCCAAGAGCGCGAAGAACAAGGAACTCGCCTACGACTTCATCGACATCACCCTGTCGAAGAAGATCCAGAACCTGCTGGGCGAGAAGGGCGGCGTCCCGGTCGCCGCGGACACCGCCGCCGTCACCGACCCGAAGGCCAAGGAGCTCATCGACCACTTCAACACCCTCTCCGGCCGCGACGGTCTCGCCTTCTACCCCGACTGGCCGGTCCCCGGCTTCTACGACGTCCTCGTCTCCGAGACGCAGAAGCTGATCACCGGGAGCGAGAAGCCCGACGACTATCTCGACAGTCTCCAGAAGGCGTACGACAAGGGCGTGCCGAAGCGATGAAGGTGCGCGGCGCCCGCGACTCCCGCCCCGGCCCCCTTCGCACCCACCCCCGCGACTCCTACGCCCTGTTCCTGCTGCCCGGCGCGCTCGCCTTCCTCGCCGTGGTCGTCGTGCCGTTCCTGATGAACACGGGGGTGAGCTTCACCGACTGGCAGGGCGTGGGCAGCCCCGAGTGGTCCGGGCTCGCCAACTACCGGGAGCTGATGGACGATGCGGAGTTCTGGGCGAGCTTCCGGCACAGCCTGTTCATGGTCGTCGCGATGGCGGCGATCCCCACGGCCCTCGGACTGGTGCTGGCCGCGGCCCTGTTCGACCACGTCGACAAGTACTTCGGCAGCCGGGTCACGGCCGCCTTGCGGGCCTGCTTCTACCTCCCGCAGGTGCTGCCGGTCGCGGTCGCCGGCATCGTCTGGAGCTGGATCCTCGCCCCCGACGACGGCTCCCTCAACGCGCTCCTGAAGGCGGTCGGGCTCGGCGGCTGGCAGCAGGACTGGCTGGGCGACCCCGACCTCGCGCTCTACAGCGTGATGGGCGTGCTGGTCTGGGTGCAGCTCGGCTTCCCGCTGGTCGTCTTCATGGCCGGACTGCAACGCCTCGATCCCCAGCTCCACGAGGCGGCCGAACTGGACGGCGCCGGCTGGTGGCGCCGCTTCCGGCACATCACCCTGCCGCAGCTGCGCCCGGAGGTCTCCGTCGTCCTGACCTGGTGCACGATCGCCGCGCTGAAGGTGTTCGGCGCGGTGTACGTCCTGACGGAGGGCGGCCCGGGCGGCGCGACGGACGTCCCGTCCTACTTCTCCTTCACCACCTTCTTCGAGAAGACCCAGGTCGGCTACGGCGCCGCGGTCTCCACCGTACTGACCGTGATCATCCTGGCGCTGTCCCTGGCCGGTCTGCGCCTGCAGAGGCGCGCCGAGGACGCCGAGGAAGGGGGACACGCATGAGAGCCGTCCGCCGCTACCCCGTCCTGATCGCCCTCTGCGTGGCGGCCCTCTTCATGGTCGTGCCGTTCCTGATCGTCGCGGTGAACGCGGTCAAGTCCCCGGCCGAGTACGCGCAGGACGGCCCGCTGAGCCTGCCCGACGGCCTCTACCTGGACGGCCTGAAGGACTTCTGGGAGCGGGTCGACTACAGCCGGAAGCTGCTGAACTCGGTGGTCATCAGCGGTTCGGTGGCGGTGGGCGCGGTCGTCCTGTCCGTCCTGAACGCGTACGCGATCGGCATCGGCCGCATCAAGGGCCGTACCTGGGTCCTGGCCTTCTTCGTCCTGGCGAACATGCTGCCGCAGGAGGCGCTGGTCTACCCGGTCTACTACCTCAGCAAGCAGGCGGGCCTCTACGACACCCGGCTCAGCGTGATCACCGTCTTCACCGTGATCCAGGCGGCCTTCGGCACGTATCTCCTGTCCTCGGTGCTGGGGCGGTTCCCCCGGGAGATCCTCGAGGCGGCCCGGATCGACGGCGCCGGAAAGTGGCAGGTGCTGTGGCGGATCGTCGTCCCCGTCAGCCGCCCGACCCTCGGTGTGCTGCTCGTCTTCTTCTTCGTCTGGACCTGGAACGAGTTCCTGCTCCCCCTGGTCATGCTGATCTCCAACGACAACCAGACGGTGTCGGTGGCCCTCGGAGTCCTCCAGGGCCAGCGTCTGATGGACGCCACGATGACCAACGCCGCCGCCCTCCTCGGTGTGCTCCCGGCCCTCGTCTTCTTCCTCGTCTTCCAGCGCACGCTCACCCGCGGCATCGCGGTGGGCGCGGTGAAGTAAGGAGCCCCATGAAGTTCAGCGACGGTTACTGGCTGCTGCGCGAGGGCGTCACCGCGGCGTACCCGGCCGGGGTCCTCGACGTCACCGGGACCGACGGCGGCGCGCTGGAGATCCACGCGCCCACCCGGCCCGTCCGCAGCCGCGGCGACCTGTTGACGGGACCCGTCATGACGATCACCGTCCACACCCCCATGCCGGACGTCATCGGCGTGACCCTGACCCACTTCACCGGCGAGCGCCCCCGCGAGCCCGCGTTCGAACTCTCCGGAACCGATCCCTCTCCCCGGCTCTCCCACGACGACCGGCACACCACCCTCACCTCCGGCGCGCTGTCGGTCCGGGTGGCCCGCTCCGGCCCCTGGCGGGTGGAGTTCCTCGCGCACGGCCGCACCCTGACCACCAGCGGCCCGAAGGGCATGGCCATCCTGCGGGACGCGGCCACCGGCGGCCACTACCTGCGCGAACAACTGGGCCTCGGGGTGGGCACGTCCGTCTACGGCCTCGGCGAACGCTTCGGCCCGCTCGTCAGGAACGGCCAGGTCGTCGACGTCTGGAACGCCGACGGCGGCACCGCCACCGAACAGGCCTACAAGAACGTCCCCTTCTATCTCACCGACGCCGGCTACGGCGTCTTCGTCGACCACCCGGGCAAGGTGAGCTTCGAGGTCGGTTCGGAGACCGTGTCCCGCGTCCAGTTCAGCGCCGAGACCCAGCGGTTGACGTACTACGTCATCCACGGCCCCACCCCGAAGGAGATCCTCCGCAGATACACCGCCCTCACCGGCCGTCCGGCCCTCCCACCCGCCTGGTCCTTCGGCCTGTGGCTGTCGACCTCCTTCACCACCTCCTACGACGAGGAGACGGTGACCTCCTTCATCGACGGCATGCGGGAGCGTGAACTGCCGCTGTCCGTCTTCCACTTCGACTGCTTCTGGATGCGCGAGTTCCAGTGGTGCGACTTCCGCTGGGACCCACGGGTGTTCCCCGACCCGGAAGGCATGCTGGCCCGGCTGAGAACGAAGGGCCTGCGCGTCTGCGTCTGGATCAACCCGTACATCGCCCAGCGCTCCCCGCTGTTCGCGGAGGGCAGGGACCTCGGCCATCTGCTGAAGCGCCCCGACGGGAGCGTCTGGCAGTGGGACCTGTGGCAGCCCGGCATGGCACTGGTCGACTTCACCAGCGCCGCCGCCCGCGACTGGTACGCGGGAAAGCTGGAGGCGCTGCTCGCGCAGGGCGTCGACTGCTTCAAGACCGACTTCGGCGAGCGTGTCCCGCTCGACGTGGAGTGGTCCGACGGCTCCGACCCGGAGCGCATGCACAACTACTACACGTACCTCTACAACCGCACGGTCTTCGACGTGCTGCGCAAACACCGGGGCGAGGGGGAGGCGGTCCTCTTCGCCCGCTCGGCGACCGCCGGCAGCCAGAAGTTCCCCGTCCACTGGGGCGGCGACTGCGAGGCGGCCTACGAGTCGATGGCGGAGTCGCTGCGCGGCGGGCTGTCGCTCGGCCTGTCGGGCTTCGGCTTCTGGAGCCACGACATCGGCGGCTTCGAGGGCACCCCGACCCCCGCCCTGTTCAAACGCTGGATCGCCTTCGGCCTCCTGTCCTCCCACAGCAGACTGCACGGCAGCTCCTCCTACCGGGTGCCCTGGCTGTTCGACGAGGAGTCCGTGGACGTCCTGCGGCACTTCACCCACCTGAAACTGCGGCTCATGCCCTACCTGTACGAGGCCGCACGCGTCGCCCACGAGGAGGGGCTGCCGATGATGCGGGCCATGGTCCTGGAGTTCCCGGACGACCCCGGGTGCACGCATCTCGAACGCCAGTACATGCTCGGCCCCGACCTGCTGGTCGCGCCCGTCTTCGACGACGAGGGGGAGGTGACGTACTACGTGCCCGAGGGCACCTGGACCCACTACCTCACCGGGCGGACCGTGACCGGGCCGCGCTGGGTGCGCGAACGGCACGGGTTTCGCAGCCTGCCGCTGCTGGTGCGGCCCGGCGCGGTGCTCCCGGTGGGCGCGCACGCCGACCGGCCCGACTACCCGCACGCCGACGGGGTCACCCTGCGGGCCTACGGTCTGGAGCGCGGCGCGCAGGTGACGGTGCGGATCGGCGAGGCGGTCTTCACCGTCGTACGCGAGGGGGACACCCTGCGGGCGTCGGCGAGCGATCCGTCGGCGCCCTGGGCGCTCGCGGCAGGCGAGGGGGTCGCGCGGGCGACGGCCGGCACGGGCTTCCTGACGCTGGAAATCCCGGAGCCGCACTGATGGCGAAGATCACGGATGTGGCGCGGCGGGCCGGGGTCTCCCCCAGCACGGTGTCGTACGCGCTCAGCGGCAAACGCCCGATCTCGGCGCAGACCCGGCAGCGGGTCGAGGCGGCCGCGCGCGAACTGGGCTACCGGCCGCACGCGGGCGCCCGGGCCCTGGCGAGCAGCCGCTCGAACGTCCTGGCCCTCGTGGTCCCGCTGCGGGCCGGCATCCATGTCCCGGTGGTGATGCAGTTCGCGGTGTCGGTGGTGACGGCGGCCCGGCGCCACGACCACGACGTCCTCCTGCTCACCCAGGAGGAGGGCGAGGACGGCCTGCGACGGGTCGCCGACGCGGCTTTGGTGGACGCCCTGATCCTGATGGACGTCCAGCTCCACGACCCCCGTCTGCCGCTGTTGCGCTCCCTCGGCCGGCCCTCGGTGATGATCGGCTTCCCCCGCGACTCCACCGGTCTGACCTGCATCGACCTCGACTTCCGGACGGCGGGCGAGCTGTGCGTGGCACATCTGGCGCAGCTCGGGCACCGGGTGGTGGCGCTGGTGGGGTCGCCGCCGGAGGTGTATGTGCGGGGGACGGCGTTCGCGCAGCGCGTGGTCCAGGGGTTCACCGCGGCCGCCGACCGGGGCGGGCTGGCCTCGGCCGTCCACCCCTGCGAGGCGAACCCCGCGGCGGCCCGCCGGGTCGCCGAACGGCTCCTGCGGGAGCAGCCCGCGCTGACGGGAGTGGTGGTCCACAACGAGGCCGTCCTGGAGCCGCTGATCGACGCCTTCGGACACCTCGGTCTGCGCGTCCCCGGCGATCTGTCGGTCACGGCGATCTGCCCGGACGAACTGGCCGAGCGGCTCCGGGTCACCTCCGTCGCACTGCCGTCCGCCGAGGTGGGCGGGAGAGCGGTGGAACTGCTGATGGAGAAGCTGGCCGGCGGGGCCGTACCGGAGGCGACTCTGCTGCGGCCGAGGCTGACCCGCCGGGAGAGCACGGCGCCGCGTCCCGCCTGACGTGTGACGGGGTTCGGCCGTGCCGGAGCCGGGCGACGGACCGGCGCACGACACGTTCCACGGACAGCACGAGGGCCCCGTCGCGGTTCGCGACGGGGCCCTCGTGCACATGGGATGAGGAGGTCCGGGGGGCATGCCCACGGACCTGGGCGAGGTGACCCGGGCTCGCGCTTTCTGCGAGCACAGGACACCTCCATCTCGTGGAGATGGCGGGAATCGAACCCGCGTCCAACGGTGCGGAATCAGGGCTTCTCCGTGTGCAGTTCGCTGTGATTTTCTCGGCCCCGGCGATCACGCGAACAAGTCGCCGACGGGCCCAGTCACTGTTTGTTTTCCCTCTTCACCCCGTGACCGGGATCAAGGTTTAGTCCCCTAGCTGATGCCAGGATCCGGGTCGGGAACGAGCCCGGGCTGACACTCCCATGAAGGAGCTAAACGATCACTACCTGATCAGGCAGCGAGAGCGTAGAGCTCGGGAGAATCGCTCTTGGAATTGGCGATTATTTTTTGCGACATATGGTTTACGAGATCATTGCCGCTTCCTCGACACGCTTCCCCTGCTTCGACAGCCGCTGTCGAAACCGATCATCCCCATGTTGATTTTTCAATCGCTGCACCCTCGGTGGGATGCGATGCCATCGTACGTGACCAACGCCCGCCGATGCCACTGCATTCCCGCGGGCCCGCCCGGCTACACCGCCCGCTGCTTCCGCTTCGCCGCCGCGATCGCGCGGTCGCTCTCCCGCCGGTCCTGCTTCTCCCTCAGGGTCTGCCGCTTGTCGTACTCCTTCTTGCCTCGGGCGAGCGCGATCTCCGCCTTCGCCCGGCCGTCCTTGAAGTACAGGGCGAGGGGCACGATCGTGTGACCCGTCTCCTCCGCCTTGACCGCCAGCTTGTCGATCTCCTCGCGGTGCAGCAGCAGCTTGCGCTTGCGGCGCGCGGAGTGGTTGGTCCAGCTGCCCTGGCTGTACTCGGGGATGTGCGCGTTGTACAGCCACGCCTCACCCCCGTCGATCTGGACGAACCCGTCGGCCAGCGAGGTCCGCCCCTGGCGCAGCGACTTCACCTCGGTGCCGGAGAGGACGAGCCCGGCCTCGTAGGTGTCGATGATCGCGTAGTCGTGGCGGGCCTTCTTGTTCTGCGCGACGATCTTGCGCTTGCCGCCCTTCTCGCCGTCCTGCGCCTTGGCGGCCGCCCCGCCCTGCTTGGGCTGGGACTCCTTCGGTACGTACATTCCCTTGCTCATAGTCCCGCCATTTTCGCACCTGGAGGGGGTCGGAGGGAAAGCCGATTACCCACCGGCGGAGACGGACACATGCGTCAGGAGGCGTCGCCCAGGCCGCCGAGCACCGTCTCGGCGCGCTCCAGGACCTCGTCCGTGGCGTCCAGGTCCGGGGTGATGCCCTTGCCGTCGACCGTGCGGCCGGAGGGGGTGCGGTAGTGGCCCACGGTCAGTTCGGCGACGGAGCCGTCGGGCAGCCGGCTCGGCATCTGGACCGAGCCCTTGCCGAAGGTGCGGGAGCCCACGACGACCGCGCGGCCGCGGTCCTGGAGGGCGCCGGTGAGCAGTTCGGCCGCGCTCATGGTGCCGCCGTCGACGAGCGCGACCAGCGGTCTGGAGGTGTCACCGCCGGAATCGGCGTGCAGGGCGCGCTGGTCGCCGTCGACGTCGTAGGTGGCGACCAGGCCGCCGTCGAGAAAGACGGAGGCGGTGGCGGTGGCCTCGGCGACCAGGCCGCCCGAGTTGCCGCGCAGGTCCAGGACGATGCCCGCCCCGGCGGGGGCCTGCCGTACGGCGGTGCGGACCGCGTCGCCGACACCCTTGGTGAACGCGGCGATCTTGATGACCCGCGCTCCGTCGGCGAGCGCGCGGACGGTGACGGAGTCCGAGGACAGCAGGGCGCGGTGCATCGTCTCGCTCCACGCGCGCGTGCCGCGTTCCAGGCCGAGCGTGACGGTCGTACCGGCGGGCGCGTCCGTGGCGTCACCGCGCAGTAAGGAGACGACCTCGGTGACCGGGCGGCCGTCCACGTCATGGCCGTCGACGCTCCTGAGCAGGTCACCGGCCCGGATCCCGGCGTCGGCCGCGGGCGAGCCGGCCCGTACCCGGGTCACCTCGATCCGCCCGTCCGGCTCCCGCCGCGCCCACAGCCCCACCCCGGTGTAGCGGCCGTCGAGGGACTCCTCGAACTCCTCGTACTCGCCCGCGGAGTAGACGGCCGCCCAGCGGTCCCCGCTCCGGCTGACGGCGCGTTCGGCGGCCTCCATGGGGGACTTGCCGACCGCGGCGGCCTCCTCGGCGGCGCGGGTCACGTTCTCGGCGTGCCCGGCGGACGCCTCACGCACCGCACCGGACGCGGTCCGGCGGCCCTCCCCCGGCAGCGAGCCGGTCGCCGCACCGGCGACGAGGACGCTCGCGAACACCAATGTCAGGGCGGCCCCGCGGCCGAAACGGCGGGGCTGACAGAACAGGTCGCGGCCTGACATGGCGGTGAGTCTAGGGGAACCCGAAGAACCACACGGTCGGTTGACCGGACGGCGCGGGGGGCGTGTGTCACACCTTCAGGTACTTGCGCAACGCGAAGAACGCGGCCAGGGCGGGCATCAGCAGGCTGGTGGCGAGGATGAGCGGGAGCTTCGTCAGTACGGCGTCCCAGCCGATGAAGTTGATCAGGTTCAGCTTCTCGGAGAGGGCCAGGCCGTGGTCGATGATGAAGTACCGGGCGATCACCAGGAATCCGCAGGCCACCGTGCCTCCGATGAGCCCGGCGACGGCGGCCTCCGCGATGAACGGCGCCTGGATGTAGAAGCCGGACGCGCCCACCAGCCGCATGATCCCGGTCTCCCGCCGGCGGCTGAAGGCCGACACGCGCACGGTGTTGACGATCAGCATCAGCGCGACCACGAGCATCAGCGCCATCACCGCCCGCGCCGCCCAGTTCATGCCGTTGAGCAGGCCGAAGAGGTTGTCCAGGATCCCCTTCTGGTCCTGAACGGACTGCACGCCGTCGCGCCCGTCGAAGGCGGTCGCGATGACCTGGTACTTCTCCGGGTCCTTCAGCTTGATCCGGTACGACTCCTGCATCTGGTCCGGGGTGAGCGAGGCGGCCAGCGGCGAGTCGCCGAACTGCTCCTTGTAGTGCTTGTACGCCTCGTCCTGCGACTCGTACGTCACCGTCTGGACCACCGACATCTTGTCGAGGTCGGACTTGATCTGCTTCTTCTGGTCGTCGGTGACCGCGCCCTTGGCGCAGTTCGGGTCGGACTCGGCGTCGCTCTTGTTGCAGAGGAAGATCGAGACGTTGACCTTGTCGTACCAGTAGCCCTTCATGGTGCTGACCTGGTCGCTCATGAGCAGCGACCCGCCGAACAGGGCGAGCGACAGGGCCACGGAGACGATGACGGCGAAGGTCATCGTCAGGTTGCGGCGGAGACCGACACCGATCTCGGAGAGTACGAACTGGGCACGCATGGCGTGTACTTGAGGCCTTTCCGGGAACGTCTGCGGGGCGGGTCAGTGCTGGTAGCCGTAGACGCCGCGCGCCTGGTCACGGACGAGGCGGCCCTGCTCCAACTCGATGACGCGCTTGCGCATCTGGTCCACGATGTTCTGGTCGTGCGTGGCCATCAGCACGGTCGTGCCCGTCCGGTTGATCCGGTCGAGCAGCTTCATGATGCCGACGGAGGTCTGCGGGTCGAGGTTGCCGGTGGGCTCGTCGGCGATCAGCAGCTTGGGCCGGTTGACGAAGGCCCGCGCGATGGCCACGCGCTGCTGCTCACCACCGGAGAGCTCACCGGGCATCCGGTCCTCCTTGCCGCCCAGCCCGACGAGGTCGAGCACCTGGGGCACGGACTTGCGGATCTCGCCCTTCGACTTGCCGATGACCTCCTGCGCGAAGGCGACGTTCTCCGCCACCGTCTTGTTCGGCAGCAGCCGGAAGTCCTGGAAGACGGTCCCCAGCTGGCGGCGCATCTGCGGCACCTTCCAGTTGGAGAGGCGTGCGAGGTCCTTGCCCAGGACGTGCACCTGGCCTTGGCTGGTCCGCTCCTCGCGGAGGACCAGTCGCAGGAAGGTGGACTTCCCGGAGCCGGAGGACCCCACGAGGAACACGAACTCGCCCTTCTCCACCTCGAGGGAGACATCCCTGAGTGCGGGGCGGGTCTGCTTGGGGTAGACCTTGGAGACGTTGTCGAATCGGATCACGGGTGCACCACGGGTCGCCGGGGGTAGATGAGCGTGACCATACGCGAACCGGGTGCACGAGCGCAGGCGCCGGGAGGGGTTGCGGCAGGCTTGTGCGTTTTTGTACGGGACTTTGTCGGGCTCCGCTCTTCCGGCGGGCCGCGCGGGCCGGTCGGGAACCTGGCAGAGTGGAGGGGGAACGTTCTCGGTTTCGTGAGCGTTGTGTACGTGGAACCGGTGCTAGGAGGGCGAGCGCATGACGTACGACCGGCTGGTGTGCGCTAACTGCGCGGCGCCCGTGAGCGAGGGCCGGTGCCCCGTGTGCCGTGCGAACCGCGAGCGGCTGCAGCAGGAGAACAACTTCTTCGCGGGGCTGAACCCGATGGCGCTGATCGCGCTGCTGGCGGTCCTGGTGGCGGCGGTGGCCCTGCTGGCCCACCAGACCGCGTGACCGCGGGACCGACCCGACCTACGACGCCGAAGGGGCCCGGAGCTTCACAGCTCCGGGCCCCTTCACGCGTTGCGTACGTCACGTACGGGCGCGGCTACCCTCAGGCAGCGGCCCCGCCACGGCCCGCGACGAGGCGCGGCAGCACACGGAAGCCGATGCCACCGGCGATCATCGTGGCGGCGCCGATGATCAGGAACGTGGTCTGGCCGGCACCCGTCTCGGCGAGCTCCCCGCCGCTGCCCTGAGCGGTGGTGTCGGACGAGGTGGTGTCCGAGGTGTCGGTCAGCGCGGAGCTGCCCTCTTCCTGGGTGGTGGTGCCGTCGGTGTCGGTACCGGTACCACCGGCGGCCTCGGAGCCCGTGCCACCGTCGACGCCGGTGCCGCCGTCGTCACCGGTGCCACCGTTGTCGCCCGTGCCGCCGTCGTCACCGGCCCCGCCGTCGTCACCGGTGCCACCGTTGTCGCCCGTGCCGCCGTCGTCACCGGCCCCGCCGTTGTCACCGGCACCGCCGTTGTCGCCCGCACCACCGTTGTCACCGGCACCACCGTCGTCGCCGGTACCACCGTCGTCACCGTTGCCCTGCACGGTGCCCTCGGCGGTGTTGCCCTGGACGGTGCCCTCGGCGGTGTTGCCCTGGACCGTGCCCTCGGCGGTGTTGCCCTGGACCGTGCCCTCGGCCGTGTTGCCCTGGACCGTGCCTTCCGCGGTGTTGCCCTGGACCGTGCCCTCGGCCGTGTTGCCGCCGTCCTCACACGTGGGGTCGACGGAGATGTCGCACGGGTCGGGGTCGGCGGGGTCGGCGGGGTCGTCGTCACCGGCCACGGTCGAGACGAGCCCGCTGAGGCCGCCCTCGTCGGTGTCGGCCGAAGCCACGCCCGCGACCGTCAGCGAGGCACCCGCGGCGATCACGGCGCCGGCGGCTATGCGCGCGACCCGGATCCGCGTCTTCTTGGTCATATGGTTGCTACCCCCAGTAGCTGATCGTCGATAGGCCGCGTTCGGGGCGGTGATCGACGGAGGTAGCTGAGATCTAGCTGAAGCCCCCGGTTCACATGCGCCCCAGAGATACGCATGCCACAGTGCACCCTCCCGACTTTTCAAAGGAACGTCAAGGTCGTTGCGTACGCAATGTCCAAGTCAGGGGTCTTTGGGCGATGTTGGAGCTGTGAATGTGACGTAAAAGGTAACCGCCCCTGATTCAGGGGCGGTTACCTTGTCGACAAACCTACTTCTCCTGCTGCTTGCGCCAGCGAATCCCGGCTTCCAGGAAGCCGTCGAGCTCACCGTTGAACACGGCCTCGGGGTTGCCGACCTCGTAGTCGGTACGGAGGTCCTTGACCATCTGGTACGGGTGCAGGACGTAGGACCGCATCTGGTTGCCCCAGGAGTTGCCGCCGTCGCCCTTGAGGGCGTTCATCTTCTCCTGCTCCTCCTGCCGGCGCCGCTCGAGCAGCTTCGCCTGGAGGACGTTCATCGCGGTCGCCTTGTTCTGGATCTGGGACCGCTCGTTCTGACAGGACACGACGATGCCGGTGGGCAGGTGGGTGAGCCGCACCGCGGAGTCGGTGGTGTTCACGCCCTGACCGCCGGGGCCGGACGACCGGTACACGTCCACCCGCAGCTCGGACTCGTCGATCTCGATGTGGTCCGTCTGCTCGACCACGGGGAGAATCTCGACGCCCGCGAACGAGGTCTGCCGGCGGCCCTGGTTGTCGAAGGGCGAGATGCGCACGAGCCGGTGCGTGCCCTGCTCGACCGAGAGCGTGCCGTAGGCGTACGGCACCTGCACGGCGAAGGTGGTGGACTTGATGCCCGCCTCTTCCGCGTACGACGTCTCGTAGATCTCGGTCTTGTAGCCCTTCTGCTCCGCCCACCGCAGGTACATCCGCTGGAGCTTCTCTGCGAAGTCGGCGGCGTCGACGCCACCGGCCTCGGCGCGGATGTTGACGAGCGCCTCCCGGGAGTCGTACTCCCCGCTGAGGAGGGTGCGGACCTCCATCTCGTCCAGCGCCTTGCGGACGGCGGTGAGCTCGGACTCGGCCTCGGCGCGGGTGTCCGGGTCGTCCTCCTCCTCGGCCATCTCGAACAGCACGGCGAGATCGTCGATCCGGCCGCGCAGCGCGTCGGCCTTCCTGACCTCGGCCTGGAGGTGGGACAGCTTGCTGGTGATCTTCTGCGCCTCGTCCGGGTTGTCCCACAGGGACGGCGCGGCCGCCTGCTCCTCGAGCACGGCGATGTCTGCCCTCAGCTTGTCGAGGTCCAGAACGGCCTCGATCGACTCCATGGTCGAGGAGAGGGACTTGAGCTCTTCGGAAACATCGACGACTGCCACGCCCTCCAGCGTAACGGTTCCGCCATCCGGCCAACGCCGGTGCGTACGAGCAAGCCCGTCCGGCGCCCTCAGGAGGCCTCAGGGAGACGCCGGCGCGGTGCTCCCCGTGTCCTGCGGCGAGGCCCCCGCGTCGTCCCCCGAGGTCACCGCCCACGTGCCCACGCCGACCGCCGCGACCAGCGCCACCGCCGCCGCCCCCAGCGTGATCCGCCGCCGCCGCGTGGCCGCCCGGTTGCGCGCGGACCCCGGTCGCGGCGCCCCCGCGGCCCGCGGCACCCGCGCCGTCCCGTGCGCCCCGCCGGCCAGCTCGTCGGGCGCCGGCACCCGCATCGACGTGTGCGTGTCCCGGTTGGAGTCCGGCTTCGCGCCCGGGACCAGCGGCACCGACCCCCGCCGTGCCCGCCCGGATGCGGTCGTCGGCGCGGCCGAGGCCGGCCCCGCCTCGGCCGGCTCCGGGCCGCCGTCCTCCTCGGCCGGTTCCGTGTCCGGCTCGTCCACGTCCAGCGGCGGCATCCCCGCGAGGCCCGGCAGCTGCTCGCGCAGCCGCGCCGCCAGCTCGGAGGCCCGCAGCCGTGAGGCCGGCCCCTTGGCGAGGCACTGCACGATCAGCTGCCAGAGCTCGTCCGGGATGCCGGGGAGCGGCGCGACGCTCTCCGTGACGTGCCGGCGCAGCACCGCGCCGGGGTGTCCGCCGCCGAACGGCGTGAAACCGGCCAGCAGCTCGTACAGCACGGTGGCCAGCGCGTAGATGTCGACCGAGGCGCGCGGCGGCAGGCCCTCGACGATCTCGGGGGCGAGGTAGTCCGGGGTTCCGATGATCTTCGTGGCGCGGGTGCGCTTCGGGGTGTCGATGAGTTTCGCGATCCCGAAGTCGGTGAGCAGCGCGCGGTGCGAGCCGCCGGGACCCAGCGGTCCCTGCATGTCCAGCAGGACGTTCTCCGGCTTGACGTCCCGGTGGACGACGCCGGCCGCGTGGGCCGCGGCCAGTCCTTCGGCGATGTCCGCGACGATGGCCACCGCGGCCTCGGGCGCCAGCCGCCGGTCGCGGTCCAGGCGGGTGCGCAGGTCGGTGCCCCGGACCAGGTCCATGACCAGCGCCAGGTCGTTGCCGTCGACCACCAGGTCCCGTACGGAGACCACGTTCGGATGCTCGAGCCCGAGCAGGGCGGTGCGCTCCTGCACGAAGCGGCCCACGAGTTCCTCGTCGGAGGCGAGGTCCTCGCGCAGCAGCTTGATGGCGACGGGCCCCTCCGGTCCCTCGCCCAGCCACACCGTGCCGGCGCTGCCCCGTCCGAGGATCTGGTGGGCGGTGTACCGGCTGCCGATCTTCCGTGCCAAGACTGCTCCTACAGACGCGTGTTGCCGAACAAAGTACGCGCCCGAAGAGCCAACCTTCACCGTGGAGGCGGAAATCACCCGCCAGATGTCGACAAGTCCACAGACTCGGCCGCTCAGGGGGCCTTGGATCCCAGATTGCCGAAGAAGTCGGTGACCTCGTTGAACCAGTAGGTCAGCTCGCCCCACCAGCTGCGGCCGGTGCCGATCCAGCCCTGTAGCGGGCTGAACTCCCAGATCAGCCAGCCGGCCACGAAGAAGATGACGATCGTGAACAGGCAGCCCTTCAGGCAGCCGAGCCCGGGGATCTTCATCGGGTTGGCGCTGCGCTGCCTCGGCTCACGGGGCTCCCGCGGCTGCCGGGGTTCGGGGGCGGGCCGCTGCGGCTGCGGCTGGTGCCGCTGGGGCTGCTGCTGCGGCTGCCGGGGCGGTGCGGAGTACCGCTGGGGCTGCTGCTGCGGGGGCGCGTACTGCTGCTGGGGCTGCGGCTGGTAGCCGTATCCGCCCTGCCCCTGCGCGGGCCGCTCCGGCCGGCGCTGCGGCGGCTGCTGCGGGCGGGCGACCTGCCGCTGGGGGCGGCGGCGCAGCGGGTCCTCGCCGGGGTCGAGGTACTGCTGGACCTGGGTCTGTTCGTTGCGGGCGCGGGCGCCCTGCATCTGGGACTGCCACGGGTGCGGCTGCTCGGGCTGCTGCCCCTGCTGGCCGGGCTGGTGCGGCGGCACCGGCGGCAGCACGGCCGTCGGGTCGGCCGCGCCCTGCGGACCGCCCGTGTGCGGCAGGACGGCGGTGGGGTCGGCCGCGCCCGCGGGGCCGCCCGTGTGCGGCAGCACGGCGGTGGGGTCGGCGGCGCCGACGGGGCCGCCGGTGTGCGGGAGCACGCTGGTCGCCGCGTTCGGGTCGTACGCCCCGTCCGGGGAGCCCGGGACCTGCGCGGGAGCCGGGTCGGGCGCGAGCAGATGGGCGACGCCCTCGGCGGCGGCGATCTGCATCGAGTTGGCGTGCACCCCGATGCCCTCGGCGACGACCCTGAGGGCGCGCGCGAGGTTCTCGGCGCTGGGCCGGTGCTCGGGGTTCTTGCTCAGGCAGCGCTCGATGACCGTCCACAGCGGGTCGGGGACCGTGGAGGGACGGCGCGGCTCGGCGCTCAGGTGCTGGTGGAGGACCTCGAGGGCGGAGCCGCCGGAGAACGGCGGGCGACCGGTGATCAGTTCGTACAGCAGGATGCCGGCGCCGTAGATGTCGACGGCGGAGGTCTGCGGGCGGCCCTCGGCGGACTCCGGCGCCACGTACGCGGGCGTGCCGACGAACTCGCTGGTGCGGGTCAGTCCCGGGGAGTCGGCCAGACGGGCGATGCCGAAGTCGGTGAGCATCGGGTGCATCTGCCCGGCCTCCTGCTGCAGCAGGACGTTGGCCGGCTTCAGGTCGCGGTGCACCACGCCGTCGGTGTGGCTCGCGGCGAGCGCGTCGGCGACCTGGGCGGTGAGCAGCGCGGCTGCGACGGGCGTCAGCGGGCCGTTCTCGCGCAGGTAGCGGTGCAGGTCGGGGCCCTCGATGAGGTCCATGACCAGGGCGAGCAGGTCTCCCTCGACGACCAGGTCGCGGACCCGGACGATGTTCGGGTGGGTCAGCCGGAGCAGCACCGACCGCTCCCGCAGGAAGCGCATCACGATGTCGGGGTCGCTCGCGAGCTCTTCCTTCAGGACCTTGATCGCGACGGTCTCCCCGGGCTGGCCGGGCACGGCCGCCTCGGCGCCCGCGGTCTCGCGCTGGCGGGCTCGCCACACGGTGCCCGTGGCGCCGCGTCCGAGCGGCTCCTCGAGCAGGTACTTGCTGCCGACTGGCCGCACGTCACGCGCTCCCTGCTGCTTGCTTGGCTGCTTGCCTGGCTGTGCCGATCCTTGTTCCGAACCACTGTAGTGCCGGGTTCGCAGGACCGGGCTGTCGTCTTCCTCCCGTTCGTACGGTTCCCGTTCCTCTTTGGTTCGCACGGGTCCCGAGCTGTTTTCCCCCGGTCCCCGGGGTCCTGGGCGGTTCTGGGGCGGTTCTGGGGCGGTCGTGGGGCGGTCCCGGGAGGGGTCCTGGGGAAGACGCCCGTCCCGGCCGCTCCGGTTGCCCGGGCCGGACGTGACCGATCTCAACTGATCGCCGGCGAGGCAATGGTCAGGCACTTTTGCGGGCAGAGCCGACCAATCAAGATCACTTGGTCTCGGGTGGTGGGCACGTTGTCAGTGGCAGGTGCGAGGATGCCTGCAGTACTGGCCGATGTGCTCGTGGGGTGGGGGAAGTCCGCGCCCGCGCAGAAGGGACCACTGACGGCGATGCAGATCCGGCTGACCGTCGTAGACCCGCCGGCCCCGCATGCAGACGCGCGCGGGCCCGCCGCGACCTGCGACGTACTGGTCACGGCGCCCGCCGGCACGGCCCTGGCCTCGGTGGCGTCCGCCCTGGCCTCGGCGGTCTCCGGAGAGGGCGCCGGCGGCGCCTCCGTCGTCCTCTACGCGGGCGCGGAGCGGCTCGACACCCAGCGCTGCACCCTCGGCGAGCCCCCACTGATCGACGGCGCGGTCCTCGCCGTGGGCGCCCCGGCCGACCCCGAGCCGCATCCCGAGGTCGACGACGCCCCGGCCCGCCTCCACGTGGTCGCGGGGCCGGACGCGGGCGGGGTCCATCTGCTGCACGGCGGGCAGGTCCGCGTCGGCCGCTCCGCCGACGCCGACGTCCCGCTGGACGACCCGGACGTCTCGCGCATCCACTGCGCGGTGACGCTCTCCGCCGACGGCCGCGCCACGGTCACCGACCTGGGCTCCACCAACGGCACCACCCTGGACGGCACCCGCATCCAGGACCGTCCCGTCCGCCTCGCCCCCGGCGCGCTGCTCCGGATCGGCGAGTCGGCCCTCCGGCTGGCTCCCCCCGGCGGCCCGGGCGCCCGCGTGCCGACGACCCCGGACGGCGAGGGGCACGTACGCGTGCCGTGCGGCGATCCGGCGGACGGACAGCAGCCGCAGGACGGCACCCCCGGACCCAGGACAGCGCCCCGCGTGCCGCCCACCCCCGCCGAGCCCGCCGGCCCCACGGGCCACGCCTACGGCAAGGTCGACTGGACCGGCGCCGCGGACACGGGCGCCTCGGACACCGCCCCCAGGCCGCATGCCTCCCTGGTCCCGGGCCAGGGCGCCGCCCCCCGCATCGAGAGCCACCCCGGCCCCGCCGCACCCCGCCGCACCCCGCCCCCCGTCGCCGACACGGCCACCCACGCCGGCCGCTCCGGCCTCGGCTCGTTCACCCCGCCGTACGACGACGTCCGCGGCCCGCACACCGCCACCCCCGCTCCGTACGACGAAACCCCGGACCCCCACCGCTCCCCCGACGGCCCCCACCGCAAAGGCACCCCCCTGCGCGGCACCGACATACCCCCCGGCGTGCGCAAACGCGGTGGTCTGTCCGCGTGGGCGCGGCGGCTGGCCGGTGGCCGCGGCGCGCAGGACGGACCGGACACCGGGGTCTACGACGAGGACGCTCCCGGAGCGGAGGCGGAACCCGCCGCGTTCCCGGCCCCCGCGCCGGAGACCTGGCCGGATCCGGCGGCGCTGCTGCTGACGGCCCTGGCCCCGGGCCCCCGCCTGTGGGAGCGCGGCCCCGGTCACCCGGAGGCGCTCACGGTCCGGCTCGGCACGGCCGACCGGGCGGCGCCCGACGGCTCGGGCCTGCTGCCCGCCGTTCCGGTGACGGCGGGACTGCGCGAGGCAGGGGCGCTGGGCCTGGCCGGGCCGCGCCCGCGCCTCATGGGACTGGCACGCGCGGTGCTCGCCCAGCTCGCCGCGCTGCACTCCCCCGACACCCTGGAAATCGTCCTGATCAGCACGGACCGGGCGCGCGGCGAGCGGGAACGGACCGCCGAGTGGTCCTGGCTCGGCTGGCTGCCCCACCTGCGCCCGGGCCACGGCCAGGACTGCCGTCTCCTCGTCGCCTACGACCACGACCAGGCCGCCGCCCGCACCGGTGAACTGCTGCGCCGCCTCGCGGACCAGCTGCCCGACGGCACCGCCCCGGCCCCCCGCACCGCCCACCGCCCGTCCTGGGCCCGGGCCGACGCCACGGACGGCTTCCCCGGCCCCTACACGGTGGTCGTCGTGGACGGCGACCCGGGCGGCGCCGATCTGCGGGAGGCGGTGACCCGGCTGGCGGTGGCCGGCCCGCGGGCCGGGATACATGTGCTGTGCCTGGCCGAGACGTCCGCCGTGCCCTCGGGCTCCCCCGCCGCCCTCCCGGCCGCGGTGGCGAAGACGTACGAGGCGGCCTGCGGGGCGGCCCCCGCGTTCCGCTCGTGCGGGGCGGTCGCGCTGCTCAGCGGTGATGTGGCGACGGCCCTGAGGCTGCTGCGGGTCGCCCCGGAGGGCCCGGTGGGCCCGGGCACGGTCGCCGCGGTGGACGCGGTGTCCCCGGCGTGGGCCGAGCGCTTCGCGCGCGCCCTGGCGCCGCTGCGCCCGGACGGCGGCGGGGAGCGCCACACGCGCGTGTCCGCGCCGCTCCCCCAGTCGGCCCGCCTCCTGGACGAATTGGGCCTGGCCCGTGCCACCCCCGCCTCCCTGATGGCCCGCTGGGCGGACGCGGCCGACGACGCCGAGGCTTTGGGCGGCCGGGCCTGGGCGGTCCTGGGCGCCGGCCCGCGCGGACCGGTCTCCGTGGACCTGGCCGCCGAGGGCCCCCATCTGCTGATCGAGGGTCCGCCCGGCAGCGGGCGCACGGAACTGCTGCGGGCGGTCGTCGCCTCGCTGGCCGCTGCCGAGCGCCCGGACCGGCTGAGCGTCATCCTGCTGGACGGCCGCGACACCGTCGGCAAGGGCGCGGGCGGTCAGGGCGACGGCCTGCGCGTCTGTACGGACGTACCGCATGTGACCACGCATCTCACCGCCAACGACCCGGTCCGTATGCGGGAGTTCGCGCAGTCCCTGAGCGCCGAGCTGAAGCGGCGGGCCGAGCTGCTGGGCCGGGGCGACTTCGCCGAGTGGCACACGCACCGCGAGGTCTCCGGCCGTATCGTCCCGCAGCGCGGCGCCGCGCCCGGATCCGGCAGCGGCGACCTGGACGCCCCGCCCAGCACCACGCTGCGTCTGCGCCCCGCGGCGGCCGCCGCCCGGCAGCAGGCCGATGCGCCTCCCCCGCTGCCGCGGCTCGTCGTGGTCGTGGACGACCTCGACGCCCTGGTCTCCCCCGCGCTGGGCTCCCCGGGCCGGCCCGCCGCGGGTTCCGTCATGCGTGCGCTGGAGGCGGTGGCCCGCGAGGGCGAGCGGCTCGGTGTCCATCTGGTGGCGGCGACCGGCCCTGACGTCCGTACGGCGGAGTCCGAGCCGGCCCGCCGTTCCACCGTTCGGATCAGTCTGGACGCCTCGGGTTCGAACACCGACGAACCGGCCCCGGGCCGGGGCCGCCTCAAGGGCGCGGACGGCCGCGTCACCCCCTTCCAGGGCGGCCGTGTCACGGGCCGCATCCCCCGCACGGCGACCCAGCGCCCCACCGTCGTCCCGCTGGAATGGCACCGCATGGGCGACCCCCCGGCCCGCCGCCCGGTGCGGGAGCTGGGCAACGGCCCCACGGACCTGGCCTTGTTGGCCAGTGCACTCGAACGGGCGGCACGCCAGCTCAGCCCGGGCCACCCCAGCCCGTCCGGCGTTTGAGAACGGGGCCCCTCCAGGGCCGGAGCGGGGGCCTGGGGGTGGCGGCCCCCGGACGCCCGCGCCGACACCCCGTGCCGATCACGACGCGGTCACGATCCCCCGGTTGACAGCGTGGGCGCTCTTGCCGACCTCTCGCACCCGGCGTAGACCAGAGCCCACGGGACAGCGCTCAACGTTCGACGAGGAACGAAGAACGGGGCAGTGATGCGCAGGACGAGCAACACCATCCGGACACGCAGGACCGTGCACGTGGCCGCCGCGCTGCTGGCGGGAGCTCTCACGCTCTCGCTCACCGCGTGCAGCAGTGACGACGACAAGAGCAGCGGAAACGGCAGCGGAACCGGGACCGAGGATTCCGGCAGCTCGCTCACCCTCCCCAAGCTGGACGGCACCACTCTCGAGGTCGCCGCCGTGTGGACCGGAGCTGAACAGGCCAACTTCAAGAAGGTCCTGGCGGAGTTCGAGAAACGCACCGGCGCGAAGGTGACCTTCGTGCCCGCGCAGGACCCGATCATCAACTTCCTCGGGTCGAAGATCGCGGGCGGTCAGCCCCCGGACGTCGCGATGCTGCCGCAGCCGGGCGCGATCAAACAGGCCGTGGACAAGAAGTGGGCGAAGCCGCTCGGCGCCGAAGCCAAGGCCGAACTGGCGAAGAACTACTCCCAGGGCTGGCAGGACATCGGCGCGGTGAACGGCACTCGGTACGGCGTGTATTACAAGGCCGCCAACAAGTCGCTGATCTGGTACAACGCCAAGGTCTTCGAGAACGCGGGGGCAACCGAACCCGCCACCTGGGACGCGCTGCTGAAGACCGCTCAGACGGTCTACGACTCCGGCGTCACCCCGTTCTCGATCCCGGGCGCGGACGGCTGGCCGCTGACAGACTGGTTCGAGAACGTGTATCTCTCCCAGGCCGGCCCGGAGAAGTACGACCAGTTGGCGAAGCACGAGATCAAGTGGACGGACCCGTCCGTAGCCCAGGCCCTCACCACGCTCGCGCAGATCTGGGGCAAGAAGGACTACGTGGCGGGCGGCGCCGACGGAGCCCTCCAGACCCAGTTCCCGAACTCGGTCACCCAGACCTTCACCGGCGGCGACCAGCCCAAGGCCGCGATGGTCTACGAGGGCGACTTCGTGCAGGTCAACATCGCGCAGACGGACGCGAAGATCGGCACGGACGCCAAGGTGTTCCCGTTCCCGAAGGTCGGCGACACCGCGCCGGTCGTCTCCGGCGGTGACGCGGCGGTCATCCTGAAGGACTCCAAGGGCGCCCAGGCCCTGGCCACCTTCCTGGCCTCGCCGGACGCGGCGGAGATCCAGGCGAAGCTCGGCGGCTACCTCTCGCCGAACAAGAACGTCGACATCTCCGTGTATCCGAACGCGGTTCAGCAGAAGATCGCCAAGGCGCTGATCGCGGCGGGCGACGACTTCCGCTTCGACATGTCCGACCAGGCCCCGCAGGCCTTCGGCGGCACTCCCGGCAAGGGCGAGTGGAAGGATCTGCAGGACTTCCTGAAGAACCCGAAGGACGTCTCCGGCATCCAGAAGAAACTGGAGTCGGACGCGGCAGCGGCCTACGGGAACTGACGCATGTCGACGGTCACGGGGGCCGCGAAGGCGGCCCCCGCACGCGAGCGCAAGAGCGTGACCGGTACCCGCAGGACCGTGGCGGCGCTTTTCCTGCTGCCCGCCCTGCTGCTGCTCGGCGCGCTCGTGGTCTACCCGATCGGGTACTCGGTCGTGCGCAGTCTCTACGACCAGTCGGGCGACGGTTTCGCCGGCGCGGACAACTACAAGGCCCTCTTCACGGACGACGGCATCCGCACCGCGCTGAAGAACAACGTGATCTGGGTGGTGTTCGCGCCGACGGTCGCGACGGCGCTCGGTCTGATCTTCGCGGTGCTGACCGAACGGGTGCGCTGGGGCACCGCGTTCAAGCTGGTCGTCTTCATGCCGATGGCGATCTCGATGCTCGCCGCCGGCATCATCTTCCGGCTGGTCTACGACCAGGACCCGGACAAGGGCGTCGCGAACGCGGTGTGGGTGGGCGTGCACGACACGTTCGCCCAGTCGTCCGCGTTCCCCAAGGCGCACCCGGGCCGCGACTCGCCGCTCACCGCGCAGGACGGCGGCTTCGTCACCAAGGCGACCGTCCGCACCGGCGAGGCGGTCACCCTGCCCCTGGTGGGTGTCGCCCCCGACCAGATGCCCGACGACGCGAAGAAGGCCGTGGCCCCGCAGGCCGACCCGGGGAAGATCACCGGCACCACCTGGCAGGACTTCACCCGCGGCAAGGGCGTCGGCACCCTCGGCGCCCTCGACCCCACCGAGCTGGGCTACCCCGGGATGAGGATCGAGGCGGTGAAGGACGGCAAGGTGGTCGCGTCGGCGAAGGCCGCCGACGACGGCACCTTCACCCTCCCCGCCGAGGCCGACGGCGCCCGGCTCCGGCTGCCCGCGAGCAACTTCAAGGAGCCGTACAACGGCCTGGACTGGCTGGGTCCTTCGCTGGTCACGCCGTCGATCATCGGGTCGTACATCTGGATGTGGGCCGGTTTCGCGATGGTGCTGATCGCGGCCGGTCTGGCGGGCGTGCCGCGGGAACTGCTGGAAGCCGCCCGCGTCGACGGCGCGAACGAGTGGCAGGTCTTCCGGAGGGTCACCGTCCCGCTCCTCGCGCCCGTCCTCGCGGTCGTCACCGTCACCCTGATGATCAATGTGCTGAAGGTCTTCGACCTGGTGTTCATCATCGCGCCGGGCTCCTCGCAGGACGACGCGAACGTGCTCGCGCTGGAGCTGTACCGCAAGGGGTTCTCCGAGGACCAGCCGGGCATCGCCAGCGCGATCGCGGTGTTCCTGCTGCTGCTGGTGATCCCGGTGATGTGGTTCAACGTGCGCAGGCTGCGACGGGAGGTGCGGCGATGACGACGACGGCCAAGTGGCTGCTGGAGAAGCTCAACGGCGGTCTGGTCCGCACCTTTCTGATCGTCGTCGGGCTGTTCTGGATGGTCCCGACGATCGGACTGCTCCTGTCCTCCCTCCGCTCCCCGGAGGACATCAGCGCGAGCGGCTGGTGGAAGGTGTTCTCGCAGCCCTCCCAGCTGACCTTCGACAGCTATCAGAAACTGCTCGAGAACAGCGACATCACCAACTCGCTCGTCAACACGGTGCTGATCACCGTCCCGGCGACGGTCCTGGTCGTCGTCATCGGCTCGCTCGCCGGATACGCGTTCGCGTGGATGGAGTTCCCGGGCCGCGACTGGTGGTTCCTGGCCGTCGTGGGGCTGCTGGTGGTGCCGGTGCAGGTGGCGCTGATCCCGATCGCCGAACTCTTCGGCAAGATCGGGCTGTTCGGTTCCGTCCTCGGCGTGATCCTGTTCCACGTCGGCTTCGGGCTGCCCTTCGCGGTGTTCCTGCTGCGGAACTTCTTCGCGGAGATCCCCCGTGAACTGCTGGAGGCTGCCCGGCTGGACGGCGCCGGCGAACTGCGTCTGTTCGTACGGGTCGTGATGCCGCTGGGCGGTCCGGCGATCGCGAGCCTGGCCATCTTCCAGTTCCTGTGGGTGTGGAACGACATGCTGGTGGCGCTGGTGTTCACCGACGCCGACAGCCAGCCGATCACGGTCGCCCTGCAGACGCAGGTACGGCAGTTCGGCAACAACATCGACGTGCTCGCGCCCGGCGCGTTCATCTCGATGGTGATCCCGCTGGCCGTGTTCTTCGCGTTCCAGCGGCAGTTCGTGTCCGGGGTGATGGCGGGCGCCGTCAAGTAAGCGGCTCGAACAAGCGGCTGAGCAAGCGGCCAAGCAAGCAGCAACGACGACAGGGGCGGGCCGGACACCGGTCCGCCCCTTGTTGTTCACCCAGCATCCCCCGTATGCCACACGAACCGTAACCAAGTCACTCCATCGGCCGTTTCCGGGCAAGGCCCTGCTCGCGCCGACCCATGGATGTCCCTTGCCCAGGTTCAGTGTCATCGTCCCCGTGTACAAGGTTCAGGCGTACCTGCACGAGTGCCTCGAATCGGTGCTGTCCCAGTCGTGGACGGATCTCGAACTGATCGCCGTCGACGACCGTTCGCCGGACGCCTGCGGCGAGATCATCGACGAGTTCGCCGTCCGTGACCCGCGGGTGCGGGCGGTCCACCTGCCGCGGAACGGGGGCCTCGGGCGGGCCCGCAACGCGGGGATGGCGGTGGCGGCCGGCGACTACCTGCTGTTCCTGGACTCGGACGACACCCTCGCCCCGGGCGCGCTGCGCGCCATCGCCGGCCGGCTGAAGGACACCGGCGAGCCGGACGTCCTGGTCTACGACCACGAGCTCACCTTCTGGGACGGCCGGGCCGAACGCAACAAGTTCGCCGCCCAGTTGGCCGAGCAGGGCCCGGTGCCCTTCCGCCTCGAGGACCGCCCCGGTCTGCTGCGGGTCCTGATGGTGGCCTGGAACAAGGCGTGCAGGCGGGAGTTCGTCCAGCGCACCGGCCTGACCTTCCCGCCCGGCTTCTACGAGGACACACCGTGGACGTATCCGCTGCTGATGGCGGCGGACTCGATCGCGACGCTCGACCGGGTCTGTGTCCGCTACCGCCAGCGCCGCCGCGGCAACATCCTCTCCACCACCGGCCGGGGCCACTTCGACGTCTTCGAGCAGTACGACCGGGTCTTCGCGTTCGTCGAGCAGCGGCCCGAACTTGCCCGGTGGCGGCCGGTGTTGTTCCGCCGCATGATCGACCACTTCTCGACGATCTTCACGAAGGGCGACCGGCTCCCGCGCGGCACGCACGCCGAGTTCCTGCACACGGCCCGCGCCCACTACCGCCGTCACCGGGCCCCGGGCAGTCCCGTCCCGCTGCGCTCCCGGCTGCGGCACACCCTCGTCCATCTGGGCCTGCACCGCACGTACCGGGCGCTCCAGGCGGCCATGACCCTGCGCCGCCGCACTCTCAAGACCGGTGTGAAACTGGCGCGTTCCCTCAGGGCCGCCCTGCTCCAGGCGCACTACCGCGTCCAGCTCCGGCTTCCGTTGCGCGCCGACCGCGCGGTGTTCGGCGCGTACTGGGGGCGCGGGCACAGCTGCAATCCGGGTGCGCTGGAGACCGCGTTCCGCGCCCTCGCCCCGCAGGTGCGCACGGCGTGGATCGCCCGCCCGGAGCACCGGCAGGCGATCCCGCCCGGCCCCATGCACGTCGCCCCCGGCACGGCCGCGTACTGGACGGCACTGGCCCGCTCCAAGTACCTCGTCAACAACGTCAACTTCGACCGCAGGCTGGTCAAACGCCGCGGCCAGGTCTTCGTCCAGACCCAGCACGGCACCCCGCTCAAGCACATGGGCCTCGACCTCGTGGAACACCCGGCGGCCGCCCGGGACACGGACTTCGACGAGCTGCTGCGCGGCGTCGACAAGTGGGACTACGTCCTGTCCGCCAACCGCCACACCACCCTGACCTGGGAACGCGTCTACCCCGGCGGCTACGAGACCCTCGAGTACGGCTATCCCCGCAACGACGTCCTGCAGCGGGCGACCGTGGCCGACGTGGCCCGGCTGCGCGAGTCCCTCGGCATCCCCCGCGACACGGTCGCGATCCTCTACGCCCCCACCCACCGCGACTACCGCCGCACCCAGCGCCCCCTCCTCGACCTGGAGCACGTCCTGCGCCGGCTGGGCCCGCGCTTCGTGATCCTGGCCCGCGCCCACTACTGGCAGAGCCCCCTCCTCACGCGCCCCGTCCCCGGCGTCATCGACGTCTCCGGCCACCCTTGCGTCGAGTCGCTCTGTCTGGCCTCGGACGCCCTGGTCACCGACTACTCGTCGATCATGTTCGACTACGCCAACCTGGACCGCCCGATCGTCGTCCACACCGCCGACTGGGACGCGTACGAGGCGGCCCGCGGCACCTACTTCGACGTGCGCGCCTTCCCGCCGGGCGCGGTCGCGCGCAGCGAGGACGAGCTGATCGACATCTTCACGACCGGTCACTGGCGCGGCTCCCGCTCGGCCCAGCTGCGCGCCGCGTTCCGCGAACGGTTCTGCCCGTACGACGACGGGTGCGCGGCCGAGCGGGTCGTACGGCATGTCGTCCTGGGCGAGCGGGGCCGGCCGCCGGTCGTGCCGCTCGCCGACCGCCGGCCGGTGCCGTCGGCGGCGGCGCACCCCGCGTCCGCCGTACCGCAGCCTTCCGGTGCGCTGCCCGTCACCGACGGCAGCTGACCGGCACAGTCCGCACAAGAAGTGATCAAGGAAAGAGCAGTATGCCCCGCTTCAGCATCATCGTCCCGTCCCATGGGGTCGCGGGCCGGCTGTCCCTGGCGCTGGACTCCGTCCTCGCCCAGTCCTTCGGAGACTTCGAGCTGATCCCGGTCTGCGACGGGCCCGGCTCGTCGGCCGCCGCCGTCGCCGCCGGGTACGCGGAGCGGGACTCGCGGGTGACGCCGGTGCACTCGCCGCCGTCGGCGGGCCTGGCCGGGGCGCGCAACTCCGGGGCCCGGGTGGCGGACGGCGGGTACCTGCTGTTCCTCGACGGCGACGACACGCTGGTCCCGGGCGCGCTGGCGGCGCTGGACGCCCGCCTCACCGCGACCGGCGACGTGGACGTCCTGTACTTCGAGCACGAGCGCGCCCCCTGGTGGGAGGGCGAGCCGGGCAACCCGGCGGCCGCGCTGCTGGCGGACACCCCGCAGGGCGCCTTCGCCCCCGCCGAGGCACCCCGGCTGACCGGTGTGCGGCTGCCCGCGTGGAGCGCGGCCTACCGCCGTTCCTTTCTCGCCGAACACCGGCTCGCGTTCCCCGACGGCCACTTCACGGACGTCGCCTTCGGCGGCCTGGTCACCCTGCACGCCGACCGGATCGCCGCCCTGCGCCGGGTCGTCGTACGGCATCTGCTGCGCCGCCAGGGCAGCCGGCTCGATCTGCCGGGCGCGCACCACACCGAACTCCTGGACCGGACCGCGGAGGTGCTGGCGCGGGCGGCCGAACTCGGACTGTCCGCGGACCGGGCGGGGCCGCTCTTCGAGCAGCTGTTCTCCCTCGTCCTGAAGACGGCCGCGCATCCGGCACGGCTGACGGGCGGTCCGCGCCGGGAGTTCTTCCGCCGGGCGGCCGGACTGTACCGCCGCCACCGTCCGGCGGGGTTCCGCATGCCGGGCGGGAGTGTGGGGGTGCAGCACCGGCTGCTGGCGGCGGGGGCGTACACCGCGTTCCACGCGCTGCGGGGCGCCAACCGGAAGGTGTCGGCCGCCGCCCGCCGCGTTCCGCGACCCCGGGGGCTGCGCACCCGCCTGTACTACCGGCGCCAGCTGCGCCGCCGTATCGACCCCGACCTGGCGGTGTTCTGCGCCTACTGGGGCCGCGGGTACGCGTGCAGCCCGGCCGCGATCCACGCCAAGGCCGCCGAACTCGCCCCGCACATCCGGTCGGTGTTCCTCGTCGAGGCCGGCCAGGCGCACACGATGCCGGCGGGCGTCGACCACGCGGTGATCGGCAGCCGCCGAGGCTGGCGAGTGCTGGCCCGCGCCAAGTACCTGGTCAACAACGCCAACTTCGCGGACGGCGTGGTCAAGCGGGAGGGGAGTGTGCACGTGCAGACGCAGCACGGCACCCCGCTGAAGAAGATGGGCGTCGACCAGTCGACGTACCCGGTGGTGGCGGCGACGACCGGGTCCTTCACCAAGCTGCTCGGCCGTGTCGACCGCTGGGACTACAACCTGTCCTCCAACCCGCACTCCACCCAGATGTGGGAGCGCGCCTTCCCGGGCCGCTACGAGCACCTCGAGTACGGCTATCCGCGCAACGACGTCTTCTACACGACACCGGCGGAGGACGTGGCGCGCATCCGGCGGGAGCTGGGTGTGCCGGAGGGCGCGAGGGCCGTGCTGTACGCGCCCACCCACCGCGACTACCGGAGCGGTTTCGAGCCCGGGCTCGACCTCGAGGCGTTCTGCGAGGCGGCCGGCGAGGACGTCGTCGTCCTGCTGCGGGCGCACTACTTCTACGACCGGGGCCCGGCCAGGGGATCCGGCCGGATCATCGACGTCACCGGACACCGCTCGTCCGAGGACGTCTGCCTGGCCGCCGACGCGCTGGTCACCGACTACTCGTCGATCATGTTCGACTACGCCAACCTGGACCGCCCGATCGTGGTGTACGCCGACGACTGGGACGTCTACCGCGAGACGCGGGGCGTGTACTTCGACCTGATGGCGGCGCCGCCGGGACCGGTCGCGCGGACGCCTCAGGAACTGGCGCGGGTGTTCCGCGACGGCTCGTACGACTCCCCCAGGTCGACGGCGCTGCGGGCCGGGTTCCGGTCCCGTTTCTGCCGGTTCGACGACGGCCGGGCGGCCGAGCGCGTGGTGCGCCGGGTGCTGCTCGGCGAGTCCCCGGAGACCATCCCGCCCGTGAGACCCCTGGCGGAGCGCGTGCCCGCCCCCGCGACCCTCGTGAGGAGCTGACCGTGCCCCGCTTCAGCGTCATCGTGCCGTGTTTCAAGGTGCAGGGCTTCCTGCGCGAGTGCCTCGACTCGCTCCTCACCCAGTCGTACCGGGACTTCGAGGTGATCGCCGTCGACGACCGCTCCCCGGACGGCTGCGGCGCGATCCTCGACGAGTACGCCGCCCGTGACGAGCGCGTCCGGGCGCTGCACCTGCCGGAGAACGTGGGCCTCGGCCGCGCCCGCAACGCGGGGATGCCGCACGCCACCGGCGACTACCTGTTCTTCCTGGACAGCGACGACGCCCTCACGCCGGGCGCGCTGCGCGCGATCGCCGACCGGCTCGCGGAGTCCGGCGACCCGGACGTGCTGGTCTTCGACTACGCGCGCACCTACTGGTGGGGCGGCACCCGCCGCAACGCCCTCGCCCGCGTCCTCGCCGACATCGGCTCCGGCACCTTCACGGCCGCCGAACACCCGGAGATCCTCGACCTGTTGATGGTCGTGTGGAACAAGGTGTACCGCCACGACTTCGTGGAGAAGAACGGCTTCGCCTTCCCGCCCGGCTACTACGAGGACACCCCCTGGACGTTCCCGGTCATGCTCAGCGCGGAGCGGATCGCCACGCTGGACCGGATCTGCCTGAACTACCGCCAGCGCCGCCAGGGCAACATCCTGTCCACCACCAGCCGCAGGCACTTCGACATCCACGACCAGTACGAGCGGGTCTTCGACTTCGTCGACTCCCGTCCGGAGCTCACCGGCTGGCGGCCGTACCTGCACCGCAAGATGGGCGAGCACTGTCTGGACATCCTGGCCAAGCCGGACCGGCTGCCGCCCTCGGACAAGGCCGAGTTCTTCCGCCGTACGGCCGAGATGTCGGCCCGGTACCGGCCGGCCGGCGAACCGCTTCCCGCCGGACTGCGCGTCCTGGAAGGCGGTTACACGGCCTACCGGATCGGACGGCAGGCCGGGCGCGCGGGCCGGGAGCTGGCGCGGCGCGGGCGGCAGACGCGCGGGGCGGTCGCGGGGCGCGTACGGCGGATGGCGGAGGACGTGCAGGCCCGCCGCCCCCTCGACCCGCGGCTCGTCGTGTACTCGGCGTTCTCGCACCGGGGTGTGCTCGGCGACCCCGGCGCGGTCTACCGCAAGGCCCTGGAGATCGCTCCGCAACTGCGCGGGGTGTGGGTCGTGCGCGACGAGGAGACGGCCGCGCGGCTGCCCGAGGGCGTCGAGCACGTGCTTGTGGACTCCCCCGAGTACCGCAGGGTGACCGCACGGGCCGGATTCTTCGTCAACAACGTCAACTGGCCCGGCGCGCTGGTCAAACGCCCCGGCAGTGTGCACATCCACACCCACCAGGGCACCCCGCTGAAGTACATGGCCGCCGATCTGCTCGACCGGCCCGGCGGCCGGTTCGGCGTGGACGTGCCGCAGATGCTGCGCCGCGCCGACCGCTGGGACCACAGCCTGGTCGCCAACCGGCACTCGGAGCTGGTGTGGGAGCGGGCCTACCCGTGCCACTTCGCCTCGGCACGGACCGGCAGCCCGCGCAACGACGTGCTGGTGGGCGCGGGCGCGCAGGCGGGGGCGGCGGTCCGGGAGCGGCTGGGCATCCCGGCCGGGCACACCGTCGTGCTGTACGCGCCGACCCGGCGCGAGTACGTGCGCGGCGGGCACGTCGACCGGATCGACCTGGCCCGGTTCGCCGCCGACCTCGGCGCGGAGCACACCCTCGTGGTGCGTCTGCATCCGTCGCTGGCGGCCGGGCCCGCACGCGGGACGGGTCTGTCGGACCTGCACCGGCGGGGGCTGCTGATCGACGCGACCGACGAGCCGCACGTCGAGGACGTCATGCTCGCCTCCGACGTCCTGGTCACCGACTACTCGGCCCTGATGTTCGACTACGCCAACCTGGACCGTCCGATCGTCGTCCACGCCGACGACCTCGGCGCGTACACGGCCAGCCGCGGCACCTACTTCGACATCACCGCCGAACCCCCGGGGCACGTCTCGCGCACCTACCGCGAACTGGCCTGGCTGCTGGCCTCCGGAAGTTGGCGCGACGAGGACTCCACGGCGCTGCGGGCCGGCTTCCGGGCCCGGTTCTGCGCGTACGACGACGGCCGCGCCGCCGAGCGGGTCGTCCGGCGGCTGCTGCTGGGCGAGGAGTTCCCGGACGCGGCGGAGGCCGAGTCGGACCGGCAGCAGGGAGTTCCGGTGCAGGAGCGGTGCGCCCCCTCCGATCGGGCTCACTCGATGGGGTGACGATCGGCAAGGCCGTTGAACCGGGCGGGAACGTACAACCAATGCCCCTCATGTGCGACTCCTCTCCCGCCTGCCGTTTTCCGGTCTCCGCCCGGTGAGCGCCGGTGTCCTGATCCGGCGCCCGGTGCGCGGTGCCACGGCGCTGCGCGGCGGCCGGGTGTGGCGGCCGAGCCCGTACCAGGTCTTCGGTTTCCTGTTCTGGCTGGTGATGTCGCTGGCGTACTGGCGGGTGCCGCTGTGCTGCGACGCGGGGGTGCACGCGGCGGTGGTCGAACGGCTCAAGGACAACCTGTCGCACCCGCGGCACCCGATGGCCGACCTGCCGGGCGCGGGCAGCCCGTACTACTCGCCGTACGCGCTGGCCGAGGGCGTGTTCGCCCGGCGGACGGGCCTCACGGGGTGGGACGTGCTGCGGGTGGCCGGGCCGGTGAACCTGCTGGTGCTGCTGACCGGCATCGGCCGTTTCGTACGGCTGCTGACGCCGAGGCCCTGGGCGCCGGTGCTGGCGCTGACCGCGATGACCCTGCTGTGGGGCACGGAACGCGCGTGGTGGAGCGGCTATCTGGGCCTGATGTCGATGACCGGCAACCTCGGCTATCCGTCCACCTTCGCGATCGGCCTCGCCTTCTGGGCGTGGGCCGCGGCGGGCGCACGCGCGCGTGACGAGCGCCGGGTGCGGTACGTCGGCCCTCGGGGGCTGCGCGGCTTCACCGGGTACGCGGGGACCGGTGTGCTGTTCGGGGTGATCCTGCTGGTGCATCCGATCACCGCGGTGGCGGCGGTGACGGGGGCCGTCGCCGTGGTCCTGGGCCGGCAGCGCGGCTGGTGTCCCGCGGTCGCGGCCCGGTGGGCGCTGACGGGGGCGGTGGCGCTGCTGGTCGCGGGGGGCTGGCCGTACTTCGACGTGTTCGCGCTGGCCGGGGACGGCAGCGTGGACGGGATGCACCGGCGGCTGTACGCCGGTCTGCCCGGTCACTTCTGGCTGGTGTTGCCGGGGCTGCCGGTGCTGTGGGGGCGGGCGCGGCGCTCGGCGCGCGACCCGCTGGTGCTGATGTTCGCCCTGGACTGCCTGGTGGTGGCGTACGGGTGGGTCAGCGGCCACTACACCTACGGGCGGATCCTCGGACTCGCCCTGGTCCCGCCGCAGTTCGCGCTGGCGGTGGAGCTGGCGGCGCCCGGGCCGTGGGGCGTGCGCCGGCGGCTGCTCGGCGCGGTCGCGGCCGCCGCGGCCTGTACCGGGCTGCTGACCGTGCAGGCGGGGGCGGTGGTGCCGCGCTCACTGGATCCGGTGGGGTTCGACCAGCCGCCCCGCTGGGAGTCGTACGCATGGGCCGCGCGGCACATCGGGCGGGGCGAGGTGGTCATCACCGACGGGTACTTCGCGGCCCACGCGATCGCCGGGTACGGGCCGAACCTCGTCGCGCCGCCCTGGCCGGACGCGGCTCTGGACGAGCGGGCGCGGCTGCGGCGGGAGGCCGACGTGCGCGCCTTCCTCGCCCCCGGGGCGAGCCGTGCCGCGCGCGCGGCGATCGTCCGCCGCTACCACGTCCGCTGGCTGCTGCTGACGCGCTGGCACCCGGTGCCGGCGGAGGCGGTGGTGGTGACGTGGAGCCGGCGGACCGGGGAGGTGCTGGCGCGGGTGGGACACCCCTGAAAGCGGCCTGTTGGGGGAGCGACCGCTCTCAGGGGCAGTTCGGGGGACCGGGGAGACGGGGACCGGGGGACTACTCGATGACGAGGTCGACCTCGATGTTGCCGCGGGTGGCGTTGGAGTACGGGCAGACCTGGTGGGCGGTCTCGACCAGCTTGCGGCCGGTCGCCTCGTCCAGGGTGTCGGGGAGCTCGACGCGCAGCGTCACCTTCAGGCCGAAGCCCTCGCCCTGCTTGCCTATGCCGACCTCGGCGGTCACGGCGGCGTCGGAGACGTCGACCTTGGCCTGACGGCCGACCAGACCGAGCGCGCTGCCGAAACAGGCCGCGTAGCCGGCGGCGAACAGCTGCTCCGGGTTGGTGCCCTGACCGTTGCCGCCCATCTCCACCGGCAGGGCGAGCGCGAGGTCGATCTTTCCGTCGTTGGAGACGGCGCGGCCCTCGCGGCCGTGGGTGGCGGTGGCGACTGCGGTGTAGAGCGCGTCCATGGATGAACCATCCCTCTCAGAAGTCTGTCTCCGTGACGGTCTGTCCCGGTGACGTAAGTAGAGCACACAATTCAATTGTGCACAACTAAATGGCTCGCTGGAGCTACTCTGGAGTCATGAGCTCGACGTCGACCCCCGCCGCCACCCCAGCCCCTTCGGAGAACTGGCTGCTTCTGGACCGCCAGATCTGCTTCTCCCTGCACGCCGCGTCGCGTGCGTTCAACGGCGTCTACCGCGTGATCCTCAAGGAACTCGGACTGACCTACCCCCAGTACCTGGTGATGCTGGTCCTGTGGGAGCACGGCGAACTGCCCGTGAAGAAGCTCGGCGAACATCTGCGCCTGGACTCCGGCACACTCTCCCCGCTGCTCAAGCGGCTGGAGGGGGCGGGCCTGGTACGCCGTGAGCGCAGCGCGCGCGACGAGCGCTCGGTGGAGGTCCGGCTCACCGACGAGGGCGCCGAACTGCGGGAGCGGGCGCTCCAGGTGCCCCGCCGGATCGTGTCGGCGACCGGGTTCGACCTGGCGGAGATCGGCGAGCTGCGAGATCGGCTCGACCAGCTCACCGGTGCGCTGGACGCGGCCGCCCTGCAGGAGGAGCCGGGAAGCCGGTAGAGGCGGGCGGGAAGCGGGCCGGGGCGGCCGGGCGGCGGGTGTAGAGGCGCAGCGAGACGCCGTCCCGCACGAACTCCCGCCGGGGCTCGCTCGGCACGAACTCCTCCGTCACGACGGTCAGCTTGACCCGCTCGGTCGGGTTGCGCGGGTACCAGGCGGACTCCAGGGCGTACGGCTCGGCGGCCACCCAGAGCCGGTCCAGCGCGAGCAGGTCACGGCGCAGTTCAGCGGCGCCCCGCTCCCGGCCGTACAGCGTCCCGGAGACCGGACCGGGGGCCTTCAACGCCACGTCCCGCACCCCCCGGAAGCTCCGCGGGTAGGTCACCGCGGCCCGCCGCCCGATGGTCGGCAGGAACACCACGGCGTCTCCCGGCCGCAGCTCGCGGGCGGCGAACGCGGAGACGGCGGCCAGGGTGGCGGGCCGGGCGAGGGTGCGGTCCCGGCGGTGGAGGGGCAGCTGATGGACGAACGCGAGAGCGACGACGAGAGTTCCCGCGAGCGGGACGAGGACACCCGCCCGCCTCACCCCGGGCGCCGGCCGCGCGACGCCCCCCAGCACCCGGTCCGCGCCCGCCGCCACCAGCAGGGGCGCGCCCGCCAGGGCGTACAGCACGTACCGGTCGTCATACATCGGCCGGAACTGGGAGACGGCCAGCAGGATCAGCGGGGGCACCACCGCCCACGGGAGGGCGACCGCGGCGGGCGTCAGCCGGCGCGGACCGGGCAGGGCCAGGAGCGCGAGGACCAGACAGGTCCAGAAGACCGGCGCGGTGGGCCCGAGGAACGCGTGCAGCAGCCGCTCCGCACTGTCCGCCCCCGGCCGCGGCAGCCACGCCACCTGCCCGGCCTGGCCCTTGGACACCACCGCGAGCGGCATCAGGGCGAGCACGGCCCCGCCCGCCGAAGCGGCCCAGCGCGGCCACGCGCTCCGCTCCACGCGCGCGTACAGGAGCGTCAGCGCGTGGGCGAGGACCAGCAGCACCGCCAGTTCGTGCAGCAGACAGGTGAGGGCGAGCGTGACGCCGTACGGCCACCAGGAGCGCCCCCGGAGCGCCCGCAGGAGCAGCAGGGTCGCCCCGGCCGTGCCCGCGGCGACCATGGCGTACGAGCGGCCCTCCTGGGCGTAGTGGCCCACGAGCGGGGTCACCGCGTACAGCAGCCCCGCCCACAGGCCGACGCGCGGCCGGACCAGCCGCGCCCCCAGGGCCGCGACCAGGCCCGCCGCGACGGCCGCCGCGCACACCGACGGCAGCCGCAGCACGGCCTCGCCCGGCCGGAGCGCGAGGACGGCGTGCATGAGGAAGTAGTACAGGCCGTGCACGGCGTCCACCCTGTGCAGCAACAGCCAGATCTGCGGCACCGAGCGCCGCGCGACCTGGAAGGTGACCGCCTCGTCGCGCCACATGCCGCCGCGGTCGAGCCCCCAGAGCCCGAGCAGGAGCATGACCCCGGCGGGGACGGCGACCGCCACGGCCGTCCGCCACGGCGTTCCGAGCCCCGCGCTCCCCCTGCCCCCACACTTATTCATGTGCACCATTTTGTGCGAATAAGCGCCGTTTCTTGGCTATTGACGGAGTATCTGAACTAAAGAGGCATTCGGGCGGCTTACGATCCGCCGTCATGGAACGTCGTCGCCTTCTCCTCGTCCTCGCCGCCGCCTGGCTGGCCACCCGCGTCCTGATGCTGTGGCTGCTCGCCCACGACTCCCTGGGCATCCTGGGCGGCCGGGTGGGCCGCGAGGTCTGGCGCCTCTACCACCACTGGTACGGCGTCCTGGCGCACGGCGCCTTCCCCGCGCACGACACGCTGTGGCAGTACCCGCCGGGCGCCGGCCTCGTCCTGCTGTCACCGGGAGTCCTGCCGTGGTGGACGTACTTCGAGTCGTTCGTCGCCCTCACGGTCCTCTCGGACTCCGTGATCGCGTACGTGCTGGCCCGCGCGGGCACCCGCCCCGGCCGCACCCTGGCCGGGGCGGCGGTCTGGGTGGGCGGCCTGCCCCTGCTGGTCCGCGTGCCGTTCGCGCGCTACGACGTCCAGGTCACGGCGCTGGCCGTGGTCTCCTTGCTCGCGCTGTCGCGCTCCACACGCGCGTGCGGGGCGTTCGCGGCCCTGGGGGCGCTGGTGAAGGTGTGGCCCGCCCTGGTGCTGGTGGGCGTGCCCAGAGGGCGCGACAGCCGGTCGGTGTGGGCGTCGGCGGCGCTGGGCGGGACCTCGCTGCTGCTGCTCCTGGTTTTCGCGTTCCGCAATCCGCTCGCCTTCCTGCGCCAGCAGGGCGGCAGAGGCGTGCAGATCGAGTCCCTGGGCGGCACCCTGCTCTCCCTCGCGAGACACGTCGGATGGCGGGGCAGGGTCCGCTACCAGTACGGCGCGATGGAGTTCACCGGCCCGTACGTCCCGAGCGTCGCGCACGCCTCGCTCGCCCTGACCGTCGTCGCCTTCGGCGTGCTGCTGCTGTGGCGGATCCGCGCCCGCCGCTGGACCGAGGCCGTGCCCTACGACGCCGCGCTGAGCGCCGTCCTGCTGTTCACCGTGACCAGCCGGGTGATCAGCCCGCAGTACATGATCTGGCTGCTGGGCCTGGTGGCCGTCTGCCTGACCTCCCGGCACACCACCCAGCGCCCGGTGGCCGCGCTGATCCTGGCGTCGACCGCGCTCAGCGCCGTCATCTACCCGGTCCTGTACGCCGAGGTCATCGCGTGCACCTGGACCGGCACCGGTCTGATGGTCCTGCGCAACGGCATGCTGCTCGCGGCCGCCGCGCTGTCCTTCGTGCGCCTGTGGCGCGCGAGCACGGTGCGTGCGCCGGAGAGCGCGGGGAGTTGTCCACAGACTCTGCGGGAGAGTCCGACGCCTGCTTCACTGTGAGACGACTTCCGAGTGACCGAGAGACGAGGGGGAAGGCCGAGCGATGACCTGGCTGATCACCGGCGGTGCCGGCTACATCGGGGCGCACGTGGTGCGGGCGATGACGGAGGCGGGCGAGCGGGCGGTGGTGTACGACGACCTGTCGACCGGCGTCGCCGCGCGCGTGCCGGACGGCGTGCCCCTGGTGGAGGGCTCGACGCTGGACGGCGAGCTGCTGGCCCGTACCCTGACCGGACACGCGGTCACCGGTGTCGTCCATCTCGCGGCGAAGAAGCAGGTCGGCGAGTCGGTGGAGCGGCCCCTGCACTACTACCGGGAGAACGTGGAAGGGCTCCGCGTCCTCCTCGACGCGGTCACCGCGGCCGGGGTGGCGTCCTTCGTGTTCTCCTCCTCGGCGGCCGTGTACGGCATGCCCGACGTCGGCCTGGTCACCGAGGACACCCCCTGCGTGCCGATGTCGCCCTACGGCGAGACGAAACTGGCCGGCGAGTGGCTGGTCCGCGCGACCGGCCGGGCCACGGGACTGTCCACGGCCTGTCTGCGCTACTTCAACGTGGCGGGCGCGGCCACCCCGGAGCTCGCCGACACCGGTGTCTCCAACCTGATCCCCATGGTCTTCGAGAAGCTCACGGAGGGCGCGCCGCCGCGCGTCTTCGGCGACGACTACCCGACCCCGGACGGCACCTGCGTACGGGACTACATCCACGTGGCCGACCTGGCCGAGGCCCATGTGGCCGCAGCGCACGCCCTGACGGCGTCCCCCGGCCGCGACCTCACCCTCAACATCGGCCGCGGGGAGGGCGTCTCGGTCCGCGAGATGATCGACCGCATCAACACCGTCACCGGCCACGACCGCCCGCCCGCCGTCGCCCCCCGCCGCCCCGGCGACCCCGCCCGGGTCGTCGCCTCCGCCGACCGCGTCACCGCGGAACTGGGCTGGAAGGCCCGACACGACGTCCAGGACATGATCACTTCCGCCTGGGCGGGCTGGATCCGCCTGCATCCGGAGGCGGCCCGGAGCCGGTCCAGCTAGTGCCCTTCTGCTGCGACATCCCGCGCCCGCTAGGCGTTGGCATTGTTCAGGTACGCCAGTACCGCCAGGACCCTGCGGTGGCCGCTGTCGCTCGGGGGCAGGCCCAGCTTCAGGAACACGTTGCCGATGTGCTTGCTGACCGACCGTTCGGTGATGACGAGCGTCGTGGCGATGGTGGCGTTGTCGCGGCCCTCGGCCATGAGCCCCAGCACCTCGCGTTCGCGCGCCGTGAGCAGATCCAGCGGGGAGTCCCTGCGGCGCGTCATCAGCTCGGTGACGACCTCGGGATCCAGCGCCGTACCACCGCCGGCGACCCGTTCGAGGGCGTCGAGGAACTCGTCGACCCGGCCGACGCGGTCCTTCAGCAGATAGCCGACGCCGCTCGCGCCCCCGCCGAGCAGTTCGGCCGCGTAGGACTCCTCGACGTACTGGGAGAGCACCAGCACCGGCAGACCGGGGATCTTCTCCCGGGCCTCCAGCGCCGCCCGCAGCCCCTCGTCGCGAAAGCCCGGCGGCATCCGCACGTCGAGCACGGCCACGTCGGGGCGGTGCTCCAGCAGCGCCGGCAGGATCTCGGGACCGGTGGCGACGACGGACACCACCTCGTGCCCCGCCGACGTCAGCAACAGGACGAGCCCCTCTCTGAGCAGGGCGTTGTCCTCGGCCATCACGACTCTCATGACACCTCGACTCCCGTCGGCACCGCGGATTCCCGTCCGGCACCGGCACCCGGAGCCTCGTGCTCAGAGTGCCTTGATCGCCTCGGCGGTCGCCCGCGCCAGTGCGCCCAGGTATCCCTTGGGCAGCTTCGGGCTGCGGATCACCACCGCACGCCAGTAAAGCGGACCCGAGATCAGATCGAGCACCAGCTCCGTGTCCAGCCCCGCCCGGACCTCGCCGCGCCGCTCCGCCGCCGCCACGATCTTCAGCGAGACCCCCTCCTGGCCCTCCCGCAGCGCCTTCTGCATGGCCTCGGCGATCTCCGGGTTGCGGGCCGCCTCCGCCTGGAGGTCCGGGATGACCTGCGAGGCGACGGGGTGCCTGAGCGCCCGGGACGTCACCTCGTACAGCATCCGCAGATCGCCCTCCAGGCTGCCCGTCTCCGGGACCGGCAGGCCCTGCACGGCGAGCGCCGAGACCAGGTCGAGGACGAGGTGCAGCTTGGAGCGCCAGCGCCGGTACACCGCGGTCTTGCCGACGCCGGCGCGCCGGGCGATGCCCTCGATGGACATCCGCGCGTAGCCGACGGTCGCGAGCTCCTCGAACACGGCCGCGCGAATGGCTTCCGTCACATCCTCGCGGAGCACGGCCGCGCCCGCGGGAGCCCGGCGGCGCGGCTTCGCCCTGGATGCGTCGGCGTTCGTCGCGTTCGTCGTCATGCGAACCAGCATAGGGCGTTACGACGAAACGGTTGCGTTCCGACGTCGAGAAGGCCTACGCTCACGTTGCGACGATACGGTCCCGTTCCGACGTAAGAAAACGTGAAGAGAAGCGTAAGAGAACACAGGGTGACGGGAGCGAGGCCGGACGCGCGCACCCCCACCCCCCGAGTGAAAGCAGCGGATGTGAGCCAGGTACTCCACACACCGCCCACGACAGAGGCCGGACCCCCCGACGACCTCGCGGCTCTCGCGGCCCGCCACGGCCTCTCCGTCAGCGGCGCCCGCCCCTCCCTGCCCGAGTACGTCCGCCAGCTGTGGGCACGCCGCCACTTCATCACCGCGTTCGCCACCGCCAAGCTCACCTCGCAGTACAGCCAGGCGAAGCTCGGCCAGGTCTGGCAGGTGATGACCCCCCTGCTCAACGCGGCGGTCTACTACTTCATCTTCGGCGTGCTGCTGCAGACCAAGAAGGGCGTGCCGGACTACATCCCCTTCCTCGTCACGGGCGTGTTCGTGTGGACGTTCACGCAGAGCTCGATCATGTCGGGCACCCGCGCCATCGCCGGCAACCTCGGCCTGGTGCGCGCCCTGCACTTCCCGCGGGCCGCGCTGCCGATCTCGTACTGCCTCCAGCAGCTCCAGCAGCTGCTGTTCTCGATGGCCGCGCTGCTGATCATCCTGTTCATCATGGGCGTGCCGCCGGCGCTCTCCTGGGTGCTGGTGATCCCGGCGCTGACCCTGCAGTTCCTCTTCAACGCGGGCGTGTCGATGATCCTGGCCCGGGCGGGCGCGAAGACCCCGGACATCGCCCAGCTGATGCCGTTCGTCCTGCGCACCTGGATGTACATCTCGGGCGTGATGTGGAGCATCGACAACCTGCTCAGCAAGCACAGCGACCTGCCGGCCTGGGTGGCCGACGTACTGCGCGCCAACCCGGCCGCCGTCTACATCGACCTGATGCGCTTCGCACTGATCGACACCTTCCACGCCGGCCAGCTGCCGCCCCACGTGTGGGCGTGGGCGGCCGGCTGGGCGCTGGCCGCGGGCGTCGGCGGTTTCATCTACTTCTGGAAGGCTGAGGAGACGTACGGCCGTGGCTGACATCGCACCCCGCACCACCCCCTTCGACCTCGCCGACGAGCGGGCCCCCACCGTCATCTGCGACAACGTCGACATCGTCTACCGCGTCAACGGCACCGGCGGCGGCCGCGGCTCCGCGACCGCCGCCCTCAACCGCATCCTGCGCCGCAAGGCGGCCGAGAAAGCGGCCGGCACCCGGCTGGTGCACGCGGTGAAGAAGGTCTCCTTCATCGCCTACAAGGGCGAGGCCATCGGTCTGATCGGCACCAACGGCTCCGGCAAGTCCACCCTGCTCAAGGCGGTCGCGGGCCTGCTGCCGGTGGAGAGCGGCCGGATCTACACCGACGGCCAGCCCTCCCTCCTCGGCGTCAACGCGGCCCTCATGGGCGATCTGACCGGCGAGCGCAACGTCTACCTCGGCGGCCTCGCCATGGGCATGTCCCGCGAGCAGATCAAGGAGCGCTACCAGCAGATCGTCGACTTCTCCGGCATCAACGACAAGGGCGACTTCATCTCCCTGCCGATGCGCACCTACTCCTCCGGCATGGGCTCCCGGCTGCGCTTCTCCATCGCCGCCGCCAAGGACCACGACGTCCTCCTCATCGACGAGGCCCTGGCCACCGGTGACGCGCTGTTCCGCAAGCGTTCGGCGGACCGCATCCGCGAGATGCGCGAGCACGCCGGAACCGTCTTCCTGGTCAGCCACAGCAACAGCTCGATCCGCGAGACCTGCGAACGGGTGCTGTGGCTGGAGCGCGGCGAGCTGCGCATGGACGGTCCGACGGAGGAGGTCATGGACGCCTACGAGGCGTTCAGCGGCGACGGCAAGGCCAGGAAGAAGCCGCCGGCCAAGCCGAAGCCGGTCGCGACGGTCACCGCCTGACCAGCGCACCCACACGACGAGGGCGCCCCCCGAGGACCGGGAGGCGCCCTTGTCGTCACTGCGTCACGAGTGCGTCCGCAGCAGCGTCCGCATGGTGCGCATCGCCACCGACAGGTTCGCCAGGTCGAACGTCTCCGACCCCTGGATCTCCTCCAGCGTCGTCCGCGCCCGGCCCAGGATCGCCGCGTTCTTCTCCTCCCACGCCTTGAACCGCTGCTCGGGCGTCGAGGTGCCGTTGCCCACGCTCAGGATGTCCGAGGTCAGCGCCGCATGGGCCGCGTACAGGTCCTCACGGATGGAGGCGCGGGCCATGGACTGCCAGCGGTCGGCGCGCGGCAGCTCGATGATGCGGTCCATGAGCTGGGTGATGTGCAGCCGGTCCGCGAGGTCGTAGTACACCTCGGCGACGGCCAGCGGATCCTTGCCCGTGCGGTCGGCCACCGAGACGATGTCCAGCGCCGGGAACGCCGAGGAGAACCCGGCGACCCTCGTCGCGACCTCGTCCGGAACACCGGCGCCGGTCAGCTCGTCGTAGATCTTCTGCCACCACTCCAGGTCGGCGCCGCGCAGCAGCTTCGTCAGCTGCGACCAGACCTGCTCGACCCGCTCGGCGAAGAAGTCCACCGTCTCGGCGAGCTGGAGCGGCTGCGGACGGTTGTTGAGCAGCCAGCGCGTACCGCGCTCGACGAGCCGCCGCGAGTGCAGCCGGATCCGGGTCTGCACGGCCGCCTCGACCGTGTTGTCGAGTTCCTCCACCGCGTCCCACACGGGCGCCGACCTGAAGATCGCCCGGGCCGCGGTCTGCGCCCGCACGATCTCCTCAAGGGAGGCGCCGGTCTCCTCGCGCAGCCGGTGCAGATACGTCGTACCGCCGGTGTTGACCGTGTCGTTGACCAGCACCGTCGTGGTGATCTCACGGCGCAGCGGATGCTTGTCGATGTACTCGGGGAACTGCTCGCGCAGCGCCGTCGGGAAGTACGCGTACAGCAGGCCGCGCAGGTAGGGGTCGTCGGGCAGCGAGGTGTGCAGCAGTTCGTCCGACACGGTGATCTTCGTGTACGCCAGCAGGACGGCCGTCTCCGGACTGGTCAGACCATGGCCGGCGCCGAGCCGCTCGCGGATCTGCCGGTCGGTGGGCAGGAACTCCAGGGCCCGGTCCAGGTGGCCTTCCCTGACCAGGTGGCGCATGAAGCGCTGCTGGGCGTGCAGCATGTCCTGGGACTGGAACAGGGCGTTGGCGATGGCCGTGTTCTGCGCGTAGTTGTTGCGCAGGACGAGCCGGCCGACCTCGTCGGTCATCTCCGCGAGCAGCTTGTTGCGCTGCTTGACGGTCATGTCGCCGTCCGTGACCAGCCCGTTGAGCAGGATCTTGATGTTCACCTCGTGGTCGGAGGTGTCCACGCCGGCGCTGTTGTCGATGGCGTCCGTGTTGATCTTGCCGCCGCCGCGGGCGAACTCGATCCGGCCGAGCTGGGTCAGCCCCAGGTTGCCGCCCTCGCCGACGACCCTGACCCGCAGGTCCTGGCCGTCGACGCGGATCGGGTCGTTGGCCTTGTCACCGACGTCGGCGTTCGACTCCGTGCTCGCCTTGACGTAGGTGCCGATGCCGCCGTTCCACAGCAGGTCCACCGGAGCCGACAGGATCGCCTTCATCAGGTCGGCCGGGGTCATCTTGGTGACGCCGGACTCGATGCCGAGGGCCTCGCGAACGTGCGCGCCCACCGGGATGGCCTTGGCGGTGCGCGGGAAGATCCCGCCGCCCGCCGAGAGCAGCGCGGTGTCGTAGTCGGCCCAGCTGGAGCGGGGCAGCTCGAACAGGCGGCGGCGCTCGGCGTACGAGGTCGCGGCGTCCGGCTTGGGGTCGATGAAGATGTGTCGGTGGTCGAAGGCGGCGACCAGCCGGATGTGCTCGCTGAGCAGCATGCCGTTGCCGAACACGTCACCGGACATGTCACCGATGCCGACCACCGTGAAGTCCTCGGCCTGCGTGTCCACACCCAGCTCGCGGAAGTGCCGCTTCACGGACTCCCAGGCGCCGCGGGCGGTGATGCCCATGCCCTTGTGGTCGTAGCCGGCCGAGCCGCCGGAGGCGAAGGCGTCCCCGAGCCAGAAGTCGTACGACTGCGCGACCTCGTTGGCGATGTCGGAGAACGTCGCCGTGCCCTTGTCGGCCGCGACCACCAGATAGGTGTCGTCCTCGTCGTGCCGTACGACGTCGGCCGGCGGCACGACCTCCCCGGCCACCATGTTGTCGGTGATGTCGAGCAGCGCCGAGATGAACGTCTTGTAGCTGGCGATGCCCTCGGCGAGCCAGGCGTCCCGGTCCACGCCCGGGTCCGGCAGCTGCTTGGCGACGAACCCGCCCTTCGCGCCGACCGGCACGATCACGGTGTTCTTCACCATCTGCGCCTTGACCAGGCCGAGGATCTCGGTCCGGAAGTCCTCCCTGCGGTCCGACCACCTCAGGCCGCCGCGGGCGACCTTCCCGAACCGCAGATGGACACCCTCCACCCGGGGCGAGTACACCCAGATCTCGAAGGCCGGCCGGGGCGCGGGCAGATCCGGGATCGCCTGCGGGTCGAACTTCATCGACACGTACGTGTGCGGTGTGCCGGCCTCGGTCTTCTGGAAGAAGTTGGTCCGCAGGGTCGCCTTGATGACGGTGAGGAAGGACCGCAGGATCCGGTCCTCGTCGAGCGAGGCCACCTGGTCGAGCGCGGCGTCCAGCTCCTCCAGCAACGCGTCCACGATCTCGTGTCCGGCACGCTGCCGGTCCGGCGACATCCGCGCCTCGAACAGGGAGACGAGCAGCCGCGTGGTGTGCACGTTCGTCCGGAGGGTGTCCTCCATGTAGTCCTGGCTGAACGTGGCCCCGGCCTGCCGCAGGTACTTGGCGTACGCGCGCAGCACCATCGCCTGCCGCCAGTTCAGCCCGGCACCCAGCACCAGCGCGTTGAACCCGTCGTTCTCCGCCTTGCCGGTCCAGGACGCCGCGAACGCCTGCTGGAACCGCTCGCGCCCGTCGTCCCCGAGCAGGTCGGCGCCCGCGGCACCGCCCAGCGCCCGCGGGATCCGCAGCCCGAAGTCATAGATCCAGGCCACCGACCGGTCCGCGCAGCGCAGCTCGTACGGCCGCTCGTCGATCACCTCGACACCCAGCCGGTTCAGCACCGGCAGCACCGCCGACAGGGAGATCGCGTCACCCTTGCGGTAGATCTTGAAACGGCGCTCGTCGGGCGCGGCGCCCACCGGCTCGTACAGGCTGAGCGAGAAGCTCTGCTCCTCGGTCAGCCGCTCCAGATGCACGAGGTCGGCGACCGCGGCCCGCGGCGTGTGGTCGGCCTTGTAGCCCTCGGTGAACGCGTTGTTGTAGCTGCGCAGCAGCTCGGAGGCCCGCTCCTCGCCGAGTTCCGCGTTGAGTGCCTCACCGAAGGCGTCGGCCCAGGACCGCGCCGCCTCCACGAGCCGCGCCTCGATGCGGTCCTTGTCCGCCTCGGACAACTCGGACAGCTCGGTGCCCTGCGGCACCCGCACGACGAAGTGCAGCCGGGACAGGATCGACTCGGTGTTCCAGGCGGTGAAGTCGACACTGATGCCGCCGAGCTCCTCCTTCAGGATGTCGATGATCCGCAGCCGCACCCCGGTGGTGTAGCGGTCACGGGGCAGGTAGACGAGCGCGGAGTAGTAGCGCCCGTACTCGTCCTGCCGCAGGTAGAGCCGGAGCCGCCGCCGCTCCTGCAGATACAGCACCGAGGTGACGATGGACCGCAGCTCGTCCTCGGGGGTCTGGAACAGCTCGTCCCGCGGGTACGTCTCCATGATCTGGAGCAGATCGCGCCCGTCGTGGCTGTGGGGCGAGAACCCGGCGCCCTTCAGTACGGCGTCGACCTTGCGCCGCACGACGGGAACCCGCAGCACGGACTCGGTGTAGGCGGCCGACGAGAACAGCCCGAGGAACCGCCGCTCCCCGACGACGTTCCCCTCGGCGTCGAACTTCTTGACGCCCACATAGTCGAGATACGACGGCCGGTGCACGGTGGCCCGGCTGTTGGCCTTGGTGAGGACGAGCAGCTTGTGCTCACGGGCCTTGGCGCGGGCGTCGGCGGGCAGCCGCTCGAACGAAGGGCTGACGGGATGCGCGTCGCCCTCGGCGTGATGCGGATCGGCCCGCAGGATCCCGAGCCCGGTCCCCGCGACGGCGCCGAGGGAGTCGTCGCCCCGCAGCTCGTACTCCCGGTACCCCAGGAACGTGAAGTGATCGGCGGCGAGCCAGCGCAGCAGCTCACGGGCCTCCTCGACCTCCGGCGAGGGCAGATCACCGGGCATGGCCTCCTGGGGCAGTCCGTCGGCGATCCGCAGCGCCGCGTCCCGCATCTTCTCCCAGTCCTCGACGGCCTCCCGCACATCGGACAGCACCCGCAGCAGCTCGCCCGTGACCTGCTTCAGGTCCGCGCGGTCGGTCTCCCGGTCCATCTCCACATGGATCCAGGACTCGATGTGCGCGTCATGCGGCAGGTCACCGGCGGCGGGCGGCGCCCCGAGCACCTCGATGAGCTGCCCGGCGACATCGCGCCGCACCGCGATCTGCGGATGGACGACGAGATGGATGCCCCGCCCCTGCCGGCTCAGCTCGTTGGTGACCGAGTCGACGAGGAAGGGCATGTCGTCGGTGACGACCTCGACGACGGAGTGACTGCAGGTCCACCCGTTCTCCTCGACGGTCGGGGTGTGGACCCGGACATTCGCGGTCCCCTGCGGCCTGCTCTGGGCGAGCCGGTAGTGGGACAGCGCGGCTCCGAAGACATCGACCGGATCGCGGTCGGTGAGGTCCTCCGCGGCGGTGTGCAGGTAGTAGCGCTGGAGGAACGCGAGGAGGGCGTCATGGTCCGGGGTTCCCGACGTGCCCGGCGTGCCCGACGTGCCCTCGCCCGTCGTCCCAGTCGGTAGGTGCCCCCCGACCGGGCTGTTCTCAGCGACCCGGGCCGCCCTCTCGAGCAGCTCGGCCTTGGCTTCGTCCAGCTTGGTCTGCATTGTCCTCTGGCTCCTGTCGCGCGCCGTTGCGTGACGTAGAAGGAAGTACGGTCTCTTCCCCTGCGGCTCGACGCCACGGCCCGGGTTCTCCGGTCTGCTCCGACGCTATGCCGCAAGGTGAGATGAGCGGGGGGTAATCGGCCATTCTCGACACCGCTCCGGGGTGTGACGCTGCTCTCCGAGCCACGCGCTCCCCGGGTGTGTACGACGCCCAGGGGCCCCTTGCGCCCCGGTCCCGCCCGCGAAGACCAGCGGCCGCCGCCCGGTAGCGGGGTCGATCCGCACACACCGGGCGCAGGGCAGGGGCGACAGTGCCCCCGCGACATATCGCGCTGATCACGCCACCAGGCTATCGCCACTCACCCGGGGCCCGTCATGAGCCGTATGTGTACAAAACAGGGGCCGGAACTTTGACGTTCTGCACAGAGCCAACCGCCCCGGCCCGGCCCGGGAGCCCGAGGGCGGCAGCCCCTGGGGACGGGACAGGCAAGTGCGGCGGGGGAGACAAGTCGACGCCGACCCCCACCCGGAGGGACCCTGAAATCACCCCACCTCTTGGCAAGGCCACCCCCGAGAGGCACGTTGCCAAGGAAGGCGCCCATCCGAGAGGAGCCCGAGCGGAGCCCGAGAGGAGCCCCCCATGCCCGCCAAGATCCTCGTCGTCACCGGCGACGCGGCAGAATCCCTGGAAGTCCTCTACCCCTACCAGCGCCTCCGCGAGGAAGGCTACGAGGTCCACATCGCCGCCCCCACCCGCAAGAAGCTCCAGTTCGTCGTCCACGACTTCGAACCCGGCTTCGACACCTACACCGAGAAGCCCGGCTACACCTGGCCCGCCGACCTCGCCTTCTCCGAGGTCGATCCCGGCCAGTACGCCGCCGTCGTCGTCCCCGGCGGCCGCGCCCCCGAGTACCTCCGCAACGACCCCGAACTCCGCAAGATCCTCAAGTCGTTCTTCGACGCGGACAAACCCGTCGCCCAGATCTGCCACGGCCCTCTGCTCGCCGCCGCCGCGGACGCCCTCCGCGGCCGCCGCGTCACGGCGTACCCCGCCCTGGAGCCGGACATGCAGTCCGCCGGCGCCACTTTCCAGGACACCGAGGCGGTGGTGGACGGCACCCTGGTCTCCTCCCGGGCCTGGCCCGACCATCCCGCCTGGATGCGCGAGTTCCTCACGGTGCTGCGCGCCAAGGCCCCGGCCACCTGACCGCTCCCGCCCCCGACCCCTGTCAGGCGGCCAGCTGCCCCGCGACCTCCACCGCCTCCGCCAGCGAGTCCACGACCGGCACCCCCGCCCCTTCCAGGCTGGCCCGGCTGTGCGACCCGCCGGTGTACAGCACGGCCTGCGCCCCCGCGTGCAGCGCGGCCACCGCGTCGTCCGCCGCGTCCCCGATCACCACGGTCCGCCCCGGTTCCACCTTCCCCAGCGCGGCCAGGTGCCGCACCATGTGCTCCGCCTTGCTCCCTCCGGACGGCCCGACCCGCCCGTCCACCCGCAGGAAGTGCGGCTCGATCCCGAACCCCCGCACCAGCGGCACCAGTTCCTCATGCACGTACATGCTCAGCAGCGACTGGCTGTGTCCCGCCGACCGCCACCCCGCGAGCAGTTCCACCACCCCGTCGGTGAGGGCGCACCGCGCCCGGTGCTCCGCGTAGTACCGGTGGAAGACCTCGTCCATGGCCTCCCATTCGGCCTCGGTCGGCAACCGGCCCATCAGCCGCTCGTAGAACTTCGGCACCGGCACGCAGTACAGCTCCCGGTACCGCTCCAGGGTGAGCGGCTCCAGCCCCAGCTCGGCGAAGGCCGCGTTCGTCGCCCCGATGATCGCGTCGTTGTCGTTGAGCAGCGTGCCGTTCCAGTCCCAGACGATGTGCGCTGCTTCGTGCTGCTTCCCCATACCTGAAAAAGTACCCGCCGCCACTGACAATCAAGAGCCGCCGCGGATCTCCCGGCGGCCGCACCGGCCCCGGCCGGCACTCAGTCCCCGGCCCCCACCAGATTCGCGATCTCCTGCGGGGCGAACCACAGCAGCTCGTGGTCCTCGGCCCCGTCCACCACGAACTGCGCGTCGTCGTCCCCGCCGTCCGCCGCCGCGAGCGCCTCCGCGGCCGCCGACACATCCGCCTCGGCGTCCCCCGCGTCGACGTGCACCGCGGCCGCCTTGGCCAGCGGCACGGCCACCGACACCCGCACCTCACCGAGCGCCGCCGGATCGAGCCCCCGGTCCGGGTCGACCGCGGCCGCACGGTCGGGTACGTCCGCCGCGACCACGACCCGCCGCCGCGGCGCACCGGGGTCCGCCGCGAGGAGCCGCAGCGAGGCGAGCGCGGCCCGGCTCAGCGCCGCGTACTCGAGCTCCTCGATGTCGTCGGACAGGTACCACTCGCGCAACGCGGGCGTGACGGCGTACGCGACGAGCGGCCCGGACCCCAGCTCCCCCGTCTTGTGCGCCTCGGCGAGGCCGGGGAGGGTCAGGGGGACGTAGACGCGCATGGCTGGCCGCTCTCTCGTGTCGGAAACGTACTCGGAGAACTCCGCTCGGAGAAACCCGCTCGGAGCCTTCAGGATACGTGCGGGTGTCCCCTTTCGGGCCCCTGCCCACCACTCGCGACGCGTCAACTCTCTGCCTTGAATTTCACCCCCCACACCGCCGCCATCGGCCCTTTCACCATCCAGAACCACCCTGATAGGTGAAACAGCCCGCACCCCCGTCATCACTGTCCGATCACTTGCCGTCACCCACCGCAACCCCGTACAAGATCGACGACAGGAAGTTACCGCCCGGTAGAAGTGCGGGCCCGCCCACCGTCCAGCCGATCGAACGGGGACACGATGAACAAGGTCATGACCAGGACGCAGCACACCCCCGGCACCCGCCCACCGGGCCGCCGCGACCCCCGCCGCCCCGCCGGCACCCCACCCCGCACCCGCCAGACCCGCACCACCACCCCCTCCACCCCCACGCCCCCGCCGCAGCCCCGCCCCACCGACCTCTTCGCCGACCGTCTCCTCGCCGTCCTCAGCGGCCGGCGCCCCGTCCACTTCATGCTCCGCCACACCCTCGGCCGCGCCTACGACGACCTCGCCCACCTCGCCGAAAGCGGCCCCCTGCGCGCCACCCGCGGCACCAACCCCACCATCAGCGACATCGGCTACTACGTCCCCCGCGCCGGCGCCATCGAGGCCTTCGCCCGCATCGGCACCGGCGACCGCCTCCGCGCCATGGCCTTCCGCCTGGAACTCGGCACCGACCGCCGCTGGCGCTGCACCGCCGTAGAACTCGGCGGCCCCCGCCCACCCCGCCAGGACGACTGACCCGGCCCGCCACACCCCCTCACGCCGAGAGGCCGGGCCACCCCAGGTGACCCGGCCCCTCAGACCGCCATGCCCGTCTCCGAGCCCGCGTCACTTCTTACGGCGACGCCCGGCCTTCGCCTGCTTCCGGCGCTCCGCGCGCGTCAGACCATCCGCCTCGGAACGCACCGGCTCGTCGTCGTCACTGTCGAAGTCACCCTCGATGGTGCCGCCCTCGCCGTCCACCGTCGGCGCCGAGAAATGCAGGTTCCTCCGCTGCGGAGCGTCCAGCCCCTTGGCGCGGATCTCCGGACGCGAACCCGCCTGCGCCGGCACCGCGTCCTGCTTCTCCAGGTCCACCGGCTCGGCATCCTCCACCGGAACCTCCTCGACCTGCTGCTCCACCTGGACCTCCAGGTTGAACAGGTAGCCGACGGACTCCTCCTTGATGCCGTCCATCATCGCGGAGAACATGTCGAAGCCCTCACGCTGGTACTCGACCAGCGGGTCCTTCTGCGCCATCGCCCGCAGGCCGATGCCCTCCTGCAGGTAGTCCATCTCGTAGAGGTGCTCACGCCACTTGCGGTCCAGGACCGACAGCACGACCCGGCGCTCCAGCTCACGCATGATCTCGGAGCCGAGCTGCGACTCACGCCCCTCGTACTGCTCGTGGATGTCGTCCTTGATGGACTCGGAGATGAACTCGGCGGTCAGACCGGCCCGGTCACCCGCCGCCTCCTCCAGCTCGTCCACCGTGATCTTCACCGGGTAAAGCTGCTTGAACGCACCCCACAGCCGGTCCAGGTCCCAGTCCTCCGGGAAGCCCTCGGCGGTCTCCGCGGACACGTACGCGTCGATCGTGTCGTCCATGAAGTGGTGGATCTGCTCCTGCAGGTCCTCACCCTCAAGGACACGACGCCGCTCGCCGTAGATGACCTCACGCTGACGGTTGAGGACCTCGTCGTACTTCAGGACGTTCTTACGCGTCTCGAAGTTCTGCTGCTCCACCTGCGACTGCGCGGACGCGATCGCACGCGTGACCATCTTGTTCTCGATCGGCACGTCGTCCGGGACGTTCGCCATCGACATCACACGCTCGACCATCTGCGCCTTGAACAGCCGCATCAGGTCATCGCCCAGCGACAGATAGAACCGCGACTCGCCCGGGTCACCCTGACGGCCGGAACGACCACGCAACTGGTTGTCGATGCGCCGCGACTCGTGCCGCTCCGTACCGAGGACATAGAGGCCGCCGAGATCCTTGACCTCCTCGAACTCGGCCTTGACCGCCTGCTCGGCCTTCTCCAGGGCGGCGGGCAGAGCCTGCGCCCACTCCTCGATGTGCTCCTCCGGGTCCAGACCCCGCTGACGCAGCTCCGCCTCGGCGAGATCGTCGGGGTTGCCGCCGAGCTTGATGTCCGTACCACGGCCCGCCATGTTCGTGGCGACGGTCACCGCGCCCTTGCGGCCGGCCTGGGCGACGATCGACGCCTCACGCTCGTGGTGCTTCGCGTTCAGCACCTCGTGCTGGATGCCACGCTTGCTGAGCTGCTGCGACAGGTACTCGGACTTCTCGACCGACGTCGTACCGACGAGGATCGGCTGCCCCTTCTCGTGCTTCTCCGCGATGTCGTCGACGACCGCCTCGAACTTCGCCACCTCGGTGCGGTAGATCAGGTCCGACTGGTCCTTGCGGACCATCGGCTTGTTCGTCGGGATCGGCACCACACCGAGCTTGTAGATCTGGTGGAACTCGGCGGCCTCGGTCATCGCCGTACCGGTCATGCCCGACAGACCCGGCACTTCCTTGCCGTCCTGGTCCTGACGCTTGTAGAGGCGGAAGAAGTTCTGCAGGGTGATCGTCGCGAGCGTCTGGTTCTCGTCCTTGATGTCCACCCCTTCCTTCGCCTCGATCGCCTGGTGCATGCCCTCGTTGTAACGGCGGCCGGCGAGGATACGACCGGTGTGCTCGTCGACGATCATGACTTCGCCGTCCATGACGACGTAGTCCTTGTCCTTCTTGAAGAGCTCCTTCGCCTTGATGGCGTTGTTCAGGTAGCCCACCAGCGGCGTGTTCACCGACTCGTACAGATTGTCGATGCCCAGCCAGTCCTCGACCTTGCTGACCCCGGCCTCGTGAATGGCGACCGTGCGCTTCTTCTCGTCGACCTCGTAGTCGCCGGTCTCCTCGATGCCCTTGAGCGGGTTGCCCGCCTCGCCCTTCTTCAGACGGGTCACCAGCTTGGCGAAATCGCCGTACCACTTCGTCGCCTGGTCAGCCGGACCGGAGATGATCAGCGGCGTACGGGCCTCGTCGACCAGGATCGAGTCGACCTCGTCGACGATGGCGAAGTTGTGGCCCCGCTGGACCAGCTCGTCCTTCGCCCACGCCATGTTGTCGCGCAGGTAGTCGAAGCCGAACTCGTTGTTCGTGCCGTACGTGATGTCGCACGCGTACTGCTCGCGCCGCTGGGCCGGCGTCATGTTGGCCAGGATGCAGCCCACGTTCAGGCCCAGGAACTTGTGGACGCGGCCCATCATCTCGGAGTCGCGCTCGGCCAGGTAGTCGTTGACCGTGATCAGGTGAACGCCCTTGCCGGACAACGCGTTCAGATACGCGGGCAGCGTGCCGACGAGGGTCTTGCCCTCACCCGTCTTCATCTCGGCCACATAACCGAGATGCAGGGCCGCGCCACCCATGATCTGCACGTCGTAGTGACGCTGACCGAGGACACGCTTGGCGGCCTCACGCACGGTGGCGAACGCCTCGGGCAACAGGTCGTCCAGACTCTCACCATCGGTGTACCGCTGCTTGTACTCGTCGGTGAGGGCCCGCAGCTCGGCGTCGGAGAGGTCGACAAAGTCCTCTTCGATGGAGTTGACCTGGTCCGCGATGCGGTGCAGCTTGCGCAGGATCTTGCCTTCGCCTGCACGCATGATCTTCGAGAGGACGGACACGGGGGTTGGTCTCCTTGCCGGTCGGGCCTGGGACGGTCGGTTTCCTTTTGACTTACTGAGCAACGGACATCGTATGCGAGGACCCCGCCACGCCGGGAGGCCTGCCGTGACGAGGACCGCACACAGCCGCGTACACGCGCCAAAATCTTCTTCAAACACACAACGCCCGGCCCCCGCCGATAGTGCCGCCCCCACCCCACGAATTGCGCGAATCGTGATCACCCGCTCACCCCCCGCAAACACCTGGCGCCCACCCCCCGCACCCAGCAGAATCGCCCGATGGAGCCCGTCACCCTCACCACCGACCGCCTCGTCCTGCGCCCCGTCGGCCCCCAGGACACCGACGCCGTGTACACCGCCGTCCAGGACCCCGACATCCAGCGGTGGACCACCGTCCCCTCCCCCTACCTCCCCGAACACGCCCGCAGCTTCACCGAGGAACTCTCCCCCGACGGCTGGGCCGACAGCTCGATGTTCACCTTCGGCGTCTTCCTCCCCGACGGCACCCTCACCGGCATGGTCGGCCTCACCCCGCGCTCCCTCGGCACCGCCGAGGTCGGCTTCTGGGCCACCAAAGAACACCGCGGCCACGGCTACACCACCGAAGCCACCCTCACCGCCGCCCGCTGGGCCTTCACCCACCTTGCCGTCGACCGCGTCGAATGGCGCGCCGAAGTCGGCAACACCGCCTCCCGCGCGGTCGCCGAACACGCCGGCTTCACCTTCGAAGGCACCCTCCGCTCCGCCGCCAACAACAAGGGCGTCCGCCGGGACTGCTGGCTCGCCTCCCTGCTCCCCTCGGACCTGAACCTCCCCTCGACGGCCCCCTACCTCCCGGCCCCCGCCCGCCCGTCCGAGAACACCTGACGCACCCCGCTCCACCACCCCACCGCTCCGCCACCCCCACTGTCAGTGCCACCCCCTATCGTGCCCAGCATGACGACCCCGCGCCCCGCCACCGAGCTCTCCGCGATAGAAGCCCGCCGTCTGGCCCTCCGGGCACAGGGCTTCCTCGGCACCCCCGACCGCAGGGCCGGTGTCCGCGGCATCCTCCGCCACCTCGGCGCGGTACAACTCGACACCATCTCCGTCCTGGCCCGCTCCCACGAGCTGATCCCCTACGCCCGCCTGGGCGCCGTAGGCCGCAAGACCGTCGAGCACGCGTACTGGACGACCGCCCCCTCCGGCACCCCGCGCCCCCACGCCTTCGAGTACTGGTCCCACGCCGCCTGCATCCTCCCCATCGAGGAATGGCCCCACTTCGCCTTCCGCCGCCGCGCCTACCGGGCCCGCCCCCACTGGAACCACGACCTCCCCGACGGCACCTACGAGCAGGTCGTCAAACAGCTCCGCACCGAGGGCCCCCTCACCGCCACCGAACTGGGCGGCGCGAAGAAGACCAGCGAATGGTGGGACTGGTCCGGCACCAAGGTCGCCGTGGAACGCGCCCTGATGTACGGCGAGGTGGTCTGCGTGCAGCGCCGCGGCTGGAAGCGCGTGTACGACCTCGCCGAGCGCGCCGTCCCCGCCGACCTGCTGCACGACGAACTCGACGACACCGAATGCCTGCGCCGTCTGGTCCGCCTCGCCGGCCGCTCCCTGGGCGTCGGCACGCGCGCGGACATCGCCGACTACCACCGCCTCAAGGGCGAACAGGTCGACGCGGTGATCGCCGACTCCGGCCTGGTCCCGGTCACCGTCGAAGGCTGGGGAAAGCCCGCCTGGGCCGACCCCGAGGCGCTGGACACGCCCCCGCGCGGCCGCCACCGCACCACTCTCCTGTCGCCCTTCGACTCCCTCATCTGGGAACGGGCGCGCACCGAGCGGATCTTCGGCTTCACCCACCGGCTGGAGGCCTACGTCCCCAAACCCAAGCGGATCCACGGCTACTTCGCGATGCCGGTACTGGCCGGCGGCCACCTCGTCGGCCGGGTGGACCCGGCCAGGGAGGGCAGCACCCTCGTCGCCCGACAGGTCACTCTGGACGGCCCGAAGGCGGTCCCGGCGGTCGCCCAGGCCCTCCTCGAGGCCGCGACCTGGGTCGACTGCACCGCCGTACGTGTCGAACGCGTCGACGCCCCGGAACTGCGCGAGCCCCTCACCCGAGAGCTCACGCGCGCACTCGCCTGACCCGAACCCCTCCGAACCCCTCCGAGCGCGTCAGCGGATCTCGAGGATCTTCTCCCGCATCGCGTACACCACCGCCTCCATCCTGGAGTGCAGCTGCAGCTTCTCCAGGATGTTGCGCACATGGTTCTTCACGGTGTTCTCGGAGATGAACAACTCCTTGGCGATGTCACGGTTGTTCATCCCCGTCGCCACCAGCTTGAGCACCTCGAGCTCACGGTCCGTCAGCCGCGGCGCGGGCACCAGCCGACGCTCGTCGGTCCGCTGGATCATCGACTTGAACTCGGTGAGCAGCTTCGACGCCATCGAAGGGCTGATCTGCGACTGCCCGTCGGCGACCGCACGGATCGCGGTGGCCACCTCGTCCGTGGAGATCTCCTTCAGGAGATAACCGGTCGCCCCCGCCTTGATCGCGTCGTAGAGGTCGGCCTCCTCGTCGCTGATCGTCAACATGATGATCTTCGCGCTGGGAGCCACCTCCTTGATGGAGGTGCACGCCTCGATACCGCCGCGCTTGGGCATCCGCACATCCATCAGCACGATGTCCGGCAGCAGATCCGCCGCCTTGTCGACGGCCTCCGCACCATCCCCAGCCTCGCCGACGACCTGGATGTCCTCCTCGGCGGCGAGCACGATCTCCAGGCCACGGCGGAACAGGGCGTGATCGTCCACGACAAGGACTCTGATCGGCTCCTTGCGTGCAGTGCCGTCGTCGCCCGCGTCCGGGCCCATGGCGACGACGCCGTCGTGGGCGTCCCCGTCACGCATCGGTCCGAAGCTGTCCGCCATCGTTCCTCCCCCTGAAGGCCGTGGCCGTGGTCGTGAGCCATCGCCAACCCAAGGCAACGGCCCACCGATTGGACCGCCCTCGCCATGATTCCATGCCCGGACGACAACGAGGTGACAGAGCGATGCCCCAAGGGGTCGCACACGGGTGCCCCTGGGGGCGCACATCGCGCTCCAGGGGCACACCGTCAGCTGTCACCGGCCGGGTTCAGCCGCCCAGCGCCCCACCCGCCTCGGGAGCGTGCGCCTGCGCGACCATCGGGTCCGTGTCGAGGTGGATCACGCCGTAGTCGTAGGCGTGGCGCCGGTAGACGACGCTCGGCTGCTTGGTCTCGGAGTCGACGAAAAGATAGAAGTCGTGGCCGACCAGTTCCATCTCGTAAAGGGCCTGGTCGAGAGTCATCGGAGCGGCGACATGGGTCTTCTCACGGACCACGAGCGGTCCGTCGCCCTGCACCTCCAGCGAGCCGATCCTCTTGGTCGGCACACTGTCCGACGTGTCGGAGGAAACGGGGTGGCCGTTGCCGTTGAGCGTCGCCACACCCGGGACATGGTCGGGAACCTCCGCCGCGCTGAGCCGACGGGAACCACGGCGCGTGTACCGCTTGTCGTGCTGCTTGCGCAGCTGGGCATCCAGCTTCTCCGCCGCCAGGTCGAGAGCCGCGTACGGGTCGCTGGCCGACGCCTCCGCCCGGATCACAGGGCCACGGGAGTGAAGCGTGATCTCCACTCGGTCGCACCGGTCTGCCTGTCGGGGGTTGGGCTCCTTGGACACCTCGACGTCGAGGCTGATCACCTTGCCGTCGAGCTTCTGGATCTTCTCCAGCTTCAGCTTCTCGGCCACGTGCTTGCGGAACCGCTCGGGCACCTCGGTCTTGCGGCCCTTGACGACGATGTCCACGCAGAACTCCGTTCCCGGATCACTCCGCCTCAGTGCGGAGCGTCTCCCTTTTGCACCAAGCTCCGGTGAGCACCGGAACCTCGGACTCGGTGACTTCCACCTCCTCCTCCCCCATGGGCAAGATCTACACCCCAGGTGCTGCGCAGGATTACCGAAACCGCAGCACGGCATTCGGATATGGGAGGTGTGGCCTGCGGCTTTCCCTCACAACCGAACATATCTCGCCCGGACGGATGTCGTCACCCTCTACTGCGGCGTACCTCCGTTCAGGTGAATTGCCCCTGTCATTACCTGCAACGACGCAAGATCTCAGTCAGTTCCGGTTTATTGCGAAGGAATCCGGTGCCGCCGCGACCACGGCCGCGCACAGCACACCCCCCACGCCACCCGGACCCGCCACCCGCGCCGACACCTCGCCCGCGCCTCCTTCCCTCGCACCGGACGGCTGTACCTCTCTGCCTTCCCGAGCGACACCGCCGTACACCGCCACTTCACCTTCCGGACCCACGACATCTCGACCCGGCCACCCCACCCACCCCACACCCTCCGCCCGCCGGCCACCCCCACCCGCCGCACCCGCGGACTCCGCCGCCATCGCCACCCGCACGGCACGCGCCGCCTCCGCGAGCGAGGCCCCCGTCGTCACCAGGTCGTCGACCAGCACCACCGGCCCGCCCCGCAACACCCGCACCCCACCGGGCACCACCGCCAGCGCGCCCACCAGGTTCTCCAGCCGCTGCCGCGGGTTGAGCCCCGCCTGATCGGCCACCCACCGCCGCTGCCGCAACACCGCCGCCACCCGCACGGACAACCCCACACGCCGCAACTCCCCGGCCGCGGCAAAAGCGATACGCCGTACAGGATCGTGCCCGCGGGCACGAGTGACGGAGGGGGCGGAGGGGACGGGGACGAGGAGGAGGGGGGTGGTGGGGGGCATGGGGGTGGGGGTGGTGGGGGGCGTGGGGATGGGGGTGGGGGTGGGGGTGGGGGTTGTGGTGGGGATGGAGTCTCCCGGAATCGGTCCGTTCCGTGGGGGTGGGGGGCCCTCCCCCTCCCCCCACCCTCCCTCCCCCAGCCCCGCCCGCACAGCCCCCGCCACCGCCACTCCCAGCGCGCCCGTCAGCGCCAGTCCGCCGCGTTCCTTGTGCGCCAGCAGTACCGCCCGGACCTCGTCCGCGTAGCGTGCGGCCGCGTGCACGGCGGGCAGTCCGGCCGGCTGCGGCTCCGGCCGTACTCTGCGGGGCGGGTTCCCGCTGAGCGCGGCGCGGCAGGGCGGGCAGAGCACGTCACGGGCCCGCCCGCACCCCGCGCACTCGGCCGGCAGCACCAGTCCCGCGAGTTCCTGCCACCACCTGCGAACGCCTTCCACGGACACCACTGTGCCGGGGTGGGAAGCGCTGGACCACCCCTGTGGACAACTCCCTGGGTGCCCTGTGGAAAACCCGGAAAGTCCTCATCCGCGGTGTCGTCCTGCCGTGACCCGCCGCGCAAGCGGACCGCCCCCACGGTCACCCGCCTACGAATGGAAAGCCGAAAGCCCTTCGCTTAGCGAAAGAAAGAAGATTCCTCGGGAGACCTCGTCGGGAGACCTCCTCGGAGACCCGGAAAGGCTCGCTGGGTGGCCCTCCGAGAGATCCCCCTACAGGCCCCCGAAGATCATTCCAGAAGGCTCTCCAGAAGGTCCCTCCAGAAGATCACCCCGGATAGAACGCCACCGATGCGGTTTCCTTCAGCGTCCGCCACCCGCTCCCCCCGGGCAGCCACAGCAGCCCGTCCTTGGAGGTCGCGAAGAGGGGGGCCTCGCTGTCCTCGGAGGCGGCGATGCTCGTGACCTCGGTGAGGCCCGGCAGGGTGCCGGCCTCCGGGATGGAGCCGTCGCACTGCACGTACTGCACCTGTTCGACACCGCCGGATTCCTGGCCGACCACCACGAGCCGGCTGTCACCGGCCCAGGACATGGCCCTGACCTGTTCCAACTCCGGTGTCGCGGAGCGCAGTTCCTGGACGGACACGGAGGGCTTGTCGTCGCTGCCCGCCGCCCGCTCGATCCGTCCGATGAGCAGGGACTGCTTGCCGTCCTTGTCCACGACGAGCGCGATCCGGGCCCCGTCGGCGGCGACCCGTACGGCGTTGATACGGCCGTCCAGTCGCGGTGTGAGCACCTTGACCGGCTCGCCCCGGCCCTTCTGCAGCAGGAGCAGTCGCGGGTCGGCGGGGTTGCGGTCGGCCACCCACAGGTCGCCCTGGGCGTCCCAGGTGGGGGTGGTCAGCCGGTCGTCCTCGGTCTTGCCCGCGCTCTGCAGGACGGGGTCGCCGAGCGGACTGCCCGCCACGGTCGAGGTGACGTAGAGGTTCTTGCCGTCGACGGTGACTCCGGCGGCCTGGTGCTCGTCGAGGGCCACGGCGACCGACCGCACCGGCTTGGTGCCGTCACCCAGGGCGCCGGGCACGGGCTCGGCCTTGGCGTCTCCGCCGGCGCTGCTCGCCATACGGACTAGCTGGTGGTGGCCGTCGATGAAGTACAGGTTGTCGGGGTGGGTCTCCGAGCCGCGCGCGGCGACGGCGGAGGACTCTTCCTCGGCGAGCGAGCACAGTTGTCTACCGTCCGCCCGCAGGGCGATCTCCTGCACGGTCGGGGTGAGGCCCTGGACGGTGAACAGCAGTTGGGCGGCCATCTCGTCGCACTTGTCCTGCCCGATGCGGGCGGCCTTGTCGTTGAGCGGAACGGTGAGTTTGTTCTGGTCGTCCGGCGTCAGCGCGGTGACGCCCTTCTGCAGTGCCGTGCCGGTGGGGAAGCTGGATCTGACGACGGGGCGCAGCCAGCTGGTGGGCCCGTTGATCAGGGAGCGCACCATCTGTGTCATGGGGTCGACGCGTTCACGCACGTAGACGGGATCGGCGACGGTCATGGGCTGCCCGGACACGGCGGAGGTGGTGTTGGAGGCGAAGTAGTACTTGTTGACGGACATGTAGTTGCGCTGGAAGTCCGACTTGCCCATGACGACGCCCTGGGGGAGGACGTCGATGCGCCACTGTTCGGTCTTCTTGTCGCGGGTGAGGTGCACCGGCTGGCTGTAGTCGCCGCTCGCGGGGGTGTACGACTGCTGGTCGTCCACGGTGGCGACCTTCGTGCCGGTCAGGGTGAACGCGTAGTCCTCGCCCTCCTCGCGGCCGCCGGCCGGGACTGCTTCGGAGCCGGGGCCGTCGGCGAGGACGGTCGTGGACTTCTCCGGCTCCCAGGTCCGGGCGGCGTTGACGGTGAGGTACTGCCGTGCGGTCGAGTAGCTCGGGTCGTCGCTGGTGAGTGCCTCGAGGAAGCCCTGGACTATTTCCGAGGGCGGCGCGTCGTCGCGGGGCGGCATCGCGAACACGCGTACCTGGGTGTCCTGGCCTGGTGTGGAGTCGACGCCCCGCAGGTCTCCGCTGTCGGGCATGGAGGCGCATCCTGCCAGCAGTACGACTCCACAGGCGGCGTACGCCACCGCGCGCGCCGGTGTGCGCCGGTCGCCTCGCTCGCGGTCAGCGCCCACGGAATGCCTCCCCTTGCTCGTCCAGGCCCTGCGGTCCGGCGCCCGGCCGGTCAGGAGTGTCGCTCTGTGCTGCCCGCGTCGGTGTTGGTTCCGTCGGCTCTGCTTCCGCCTGTGCTGCTGGTGCCGGCTCCGGTGTGGTGCCGTGGGCGGGTTCGTCGTCGGGCCGCCGGGTGCCGCCGGCGGGGCGGGAGACCACGCGTGCGCCGTTGCCGGGCAGTGCGGTCGGGTCGGCCGTGGGGGTCGCCGCGGCCAGCCGGGGTGCGAGCGGGGCCCGGCCGGACGACAGCTGTTCGTCGGCGGGCCGGACCGGTACGGTGGCGCTCTTCTCGCCGCCCCGGCCGGACTGTGCGGTGTCGTCGAGTCCGCGGTTGCGCCGCGAGTCCTTGGGCTCCAGGGGTATCGGTGAGCCCCGCAGCGGCTCGTCGGCGGTCCTGGGCAGCGTCAGCCGGAACTGCGAGCCACCGCCCGGCTCGCCCCACGCCTGCAGCCAGCCGCCGTGCAGCCGTGCGTCCTCCAGGGCGATGGACAGCCCGAGCCCCGTGCCACCGGTGGTACGCGCGCGTGCCGGGTCGGCGCGCCAGAAGCGGCTGAACACGCGCGTGGCCTCGCCGGGCTTGAGTCCGACGCCGTAGTCGCGCACCGCGATCGCGACCGCGCCGCCCGCGGCGGCCAGCTTGACCACGACGTCCTTGCCCTCGCCGTGTTCGACGGCGTTGACGACGAGGTTGCGCAGCACCCGCTCGACGCGCCGGGCGTCGGCCTCGGCGACGACGGGCTGCTGGTCGCCGAGGACGCGGATGGTCGTGCCCTTGCGGTCGGCGAGGGGGGCCGCGCCGCTGACGACGCGCCGTACGACCTCTCTGAGGTCTATCGGCTCCGCTTCCAGTGCGGCCGCGCCGGCGTCGAAGCGGCTGATCTCCAGCAGGTCCGCGAGCAGCAGTTCGAACCGGTCGAGCTGGTCGGCGAGCAGTTCCGCCGACCGCGCGGTCACCGGATCGAAGTCCTCGCGTGCCTCGTGGATGACGTCGGCGGCCATTCGCACGGTCGTCAGCGGTGTCCGCAACTCGTGCGACACGTCCGACACGAACCGCCGCTGCATCCGCGAGAGGTCCTCCAACTGCTGGATCTTCAGTTGCAGATTCTGCGCCATCTTGTTGAAGGCCTCGCCGAGCCGGGCGATGTCGTCCTCGCCGGTGACCTTCATCCGTTCCTGCAGCCGTCCGGCGGACAGCCGCTCCGCGATCCCGGCCGCCATCCGCACCGGTGTGACGACCTGCCGCACCACGAGCCAGGCGATCGCGCCGAGGAGGACGACGACGAAGAGTCCGGCGGTCGCGAGGGTGCCCTTGACGAGGCTGAGGGACTTCTCCTCCTGGGTGAGCGGGAAGAGGTAGTACAGCTCGTAGGGGTCGCCGTTGGGGTCGCTGACCTGTTTGCCGATGACGAGGGCGGGCTGGGAGTCCTTGTCGTTGAGGTAGACGACGCGGGAGTAGCTCTGGGCGGCGCCGGTGGTGCTGTTGACGCGTTCGCGCAGGTCCTCGGGGACGCTCTTGCTGGGGTCGACGTAGCCGGAGGCGCGGGGTCCGCGGCCGCCGCCGCTGTCGTCGCCGGGGGGCAGGGTGACCACGTTGAAGGCGCCCTGGCCGCCGCTGGACAGCGACAGCACGAGTTCGCTCATCCATTCGATGACGTTGTGGGAGGGGGAGGACCCGCCGTCCACCGCGGTGCCGTCGTCGGCGGCCGCGGCGGCGGCTTCGTACGCTTTCTGCTCGGCCACGGCGAAGCCGCCCGTGGCCTGGCTCTGGGAGGCCTTGACCTTGGCGTCGAGCAGCCCGTTGCGTACCTGCCCGATGACGACGAAGCCCAGCAGCAGCACGACGCCCAGCGACATCAGCAGCGTGGTGACGACCACCTTGAGCTGGATGTTGCGCCGCCACAGCCGCATGACGGGCAGCAGCGGCCGCCGTACCCAGCGCAGCAGCAGCCGCAGTACGGGGCTGCCCTGTATCCCGCCGTGCAGCAGCCCGCCCTCGAGCAGCCGCCCGAAACGTGAACTCATCGTCTTACGGGCCTCCCGGCCGACAGGCCGCTCCGGACGGGCCCCGGACCGGCCGGGGGCCGAAGCGGCACTGTCCCCGGACATGTCAGCTCGGTCCCGCCTTGTAGCCGACGCCACGGACGGTGACCACGATCTCGGGCCGCTCGGGGTCCTTCTCGACCTTGGAGCGCAGCCGCTGCACATGCACGTTCACCAGGCGGGTGTCGGCGGCGTGCCGGTAGCCCCAGACCTGCTCGAGGAGCACCTCGCGCGTGAACACCTGCCATGGTTTGCGCGCGAGCGCGACGAGCAGGTCGAACTCGAGCGGTGTGAGCGCTATCGACTGCCCGTCCCGCTTCACGGAGTGGCCGGCCACGTCGATGACCAGGTCACCGATGGTCAGCTGCTCCGGCGCCGGCTCCTCGGACCTCCTCAGACGCGCCCGGATCCGCGCGACCAGTTCCTTCGGCTTGAACGGCTTGACGATGTAGTCGTCGGCGCCGGACTCCAGGCCCACCACGACATCGACGGTGTCGCTCTTCGCCGTGAGCATCACGATCGGCACCCCGGACTCCGCCCTGATCAGACGGCACACCTCGATGCCGTCCCGTCCGGGAAGCATCAGGTCCAGCAGCACAAGATCGGGCTTCGCCTCCCGGAAAGCGGCCAGCGCCTTGTCGCCGTCAGCTACGAAAGACGGCTCAAAACCTTCACCACGCAGCACGATACCGAGCATCTCGGCCAGTGCGGTGTCGTCGTCGACGACAAGGACTCGTCCCTTCATAAACGACATCATCCCATTCTCATAACAGTGAAGGTGACGCAGGTGAGCAGGGTCACCGGCCAGTGACCTTAGTCGTACCGGACCGTCACTGTCTGCCCCCGCCCGCCGCCGTTGATGTCAGCACCGATGTCAGCCCCGGCCACCGAAAGGATCGTTCCCTCCTGACCGAGTCTGCCCGGAGAAGGGATCACCGGCGAGCACGGCGCCGGGCAGCTCGGGGAGTACGACCGTGCAGCGGTCGGCAAGCCGGTCGCGTGCAGGGCGCAGTCGTCGGCCGCCCGGCAACCGATCACCGGCTGCTCTGACCTCCGGCCGCCTCCCGCCCCTGCCCGGACGCGGCCGGTCCGTCACTCACTCATTCGCCATCAGGTGTGACCGGTCGTGCCTGCGCGCAGAGTTCGGCGAGCCCCTCGGCCGTCACTGGCGACACCACGCCCTCCTCCGTGACGATCGCCGTCACCAGCTCGGGCGGCGTCACGTCGAACGCCGGGTTGTACGCCTGGGTCCCCAGGGGTGCCACCGGCATTCCTCCTCCCGCTCCCGTCACCGGCATCTGCGGTGCCATGACCTCGGTCACCTCGAACCCGGGGCGCTGCTCGACCTCGATCGACGACCCGTTCGGCGTGTCCGGATCCACCGTCGTCAGCGGCGCGACCACGATGAACGGCACATGGTGGTACCGGGCGAGCACGGCGAGCGGATAGCTCCCCACCTTGTTCGCCACCGAACCGTCGGCCGCGATGCGGTCCGCCCCGATGATCACCGCGTCGACCTCCCCCGCGGCGAACAGCGAACCCGCCGCGTTGTCGGTGAGCAGGGTGTACGCCATGCCGCTGCGCGCCGCCTCGTACGCCGTGAGCCGGGCGCCCTGCAGCAGCGGACGCGTCTCGTCCACCCACAGCCGCCGAAGCCGCCCCACCCGATGCGCCGCCAGCGCCACGGCGAACGCCGTCCCCTCCCCTCCGGACACCAGCGCGCCGGTGTTGCAGTGGGTGAGGACCCGGTGCCCGCCGCCGGGCAGCAGCTCGTCGAGGAGCGCCAGCCCGTGCCCCGCCATCCGGGCACTGGCCTCTGCGTCCTCCCGGTGCAGCTGCCGCGCGGAGGCCAGCGCGGCCCGCGCCCCCTGCTCGGGACCGCCTCCCTGCGCGAGCTCGGCCCGGTACGCGGCCCGGGCCCGGCGCACCCCGACGGACAGGTTCACCGCCGTGGGCCTGGCACCGGCCAGCGCGTTGGCGGCCTCGTCCACGTCGAAGCCCCGCGCGGCCGCGAGCGCCACCCCGTACGCCCCGGCGATGCCGAGCAGCGGCGCACCACGCACGGCGAGCGAACGGATCGCCTCCACCAGCGCCGACGCGTCCGTACAGACCAGTTCGACCTCCTCCGCCGGCAGTCTTGTCTGGTCCAGAAGCACCAGCACAGGGCCTTCGGGCGGTTCCTCCCAACGGATCGCCGGTGTCCCCGCCGGCGGCTTGTCCTCGCCGGATTGCGCGTACTGATCAGCCATACCGTCAGTCTGCCCGGTGTCCGCCGGACAATTGAAGGTGCCAAGCCCATACCGCGGCCGGTCTCCCCAAGACCACCCCATGGCACGATGGCAGCCGAACTGCCGCCGCGACCGCGGACGGGCACCGTGAAGGAGCGACGATGAAAGACACTCCGGGCTGGGCCTCGCCCGGATCCGCACCGTCCGACGGACAGGAAGCCGACTCGTCCGGGCCCGCCGACCGTCCCGTCTCCGACCGTCCCGCACCGTCCGCCGGCAGTCCCGCCGCTCCACCGCCCCCAGCCCCGCAGTCCGGGGGTCAGCCGGGCGGCAACCCACCGGACCCCGGCACCAAATGGTCCAAGGAGCAACCGCCACGGGCACAGTGGTCCGCGCCCGCGGGCCCTCGGACGCCCGGCCAGGCCCCACCACCCCCACCCCCGCCTCCGCCGCCCGGCGCGGGCTGGGGCGGCCCCCCACCCGCCGGCCCCGGCCCCTACGGCGGCCCTCCCCAGGGTCCCGTCGGCTACGGCGGTCACCCCGGCTGGGGCGCCGGCTGGGGCGGTCCCCCGCCCGCGGCCAAGCCCGGCGTGATCCCGCTCCGTCCCCTCGGCGTGGGCGAGATCCTCGACGGCGCGGTCTCCACCATGCGCACCTACTGGCGCACGGTCCTGGGCATCTCGCTGACCGTCGCCATCGTCACCCAGCTCATCGTCGTCCTGCTCGAAGGGCTGGTGCTGAACAGCACCACCGACACCTCCGCCCTCAACGACCCGAGCGCCACCCTCGACGAGCAGACCCGCGCCATGGGCGACCTCCTGCTCGAATCCGGGATCGTCCTGCTGGTCACCCTGGTCGGCACGATCATCGCGACCGCGCTGCTCACGACCGTCACCAGCCGCGCGGTCCTCGGCCGGCCGGTCACCCTCCAGGACGCCTGGCGCGACGCCCGCCCCCGCATTCCCAGGCTGTTCGGTCTGCTCTTCCTGCTGCTGCTCATCGCCGCCGCCGTGAGCGCCGCGGGCGCACTGCCCGGTGTCCTCGTGAGTGCCGCCGGGGCACAGGACGCCGGGGCGGCGCTCTCGCTCCTGGGCACCCTCGGCGCCGTCCTCGTCACCCTGTGGCTGCTGGTCCGCTTCTCCCTCGCCTCGCCCGCGCTGATGCTGGAGAAGCAGGGCATCAAGAAGGCCCTCGGCCGTTCCGCGAAGCTCGTCCGCGGCTCCTGGTGGCGGACCTTCGGCATCCAGCTGCTCGCCCTGATCATCACCAACATCGTCGCCGCGATCGTCGTCGTCCCCTTCGCCCTCGCCGGCGCCGCGGCAAGCGACAGCGGCGTCAGCGGCTTCCTCGACGGCACCGGCAACCACGGCTGGACCTACCTGATCATCAGCGGCATCGGCTCGGTGATCGGCTCCATGATCACCCTCCCGATCGTGGCAGGCGTCGTCGTCCTCCTCTACATCGACCAGCGCATCCGCCGCGAGGCCCTCGACCTCGACCTGGCCCGCGCCGCAGGTCTCCAGGGCTACGACAACCGCACCCCCGGCGCCACCCCCGGGAGATGATGCGGTGAGTCCGACGGGGGGAATGCTCACAGCCGCACCGCTCCCGGGCGTCACAGCCACCCCTGGGCCGCCCGCGGCGGCCGGCGCGGCCCCGGACACCACCGCCTGGTCACGCGCCGTCGGCAGAGCCGTGCACACCCTGCTGCGGACCGCGGACGGCCACACACTCTCACCGGCCCGGTCGGGCGACGAGCCACCGGTGACCGTCCCCCGCGACCCCGCACGGGAAGCGGCCCGCCGCGAACTGTCCAAACGCCTGTACCACGAGAACGACCCCAGCCTGCTCCAGCGCGCGCTGAACGCCTTCTGGCACTGGATCGGCGACCTGTTCGGCGCCGCCTCCACCGCCACGCCCGGAGGCACCGTCGGCCTGCTCGTCGTCATCGTGGCCGTCGCCGCCGTCATCGGCGCCCTGTGGTGGCGCATGGGAACACCCGGCCGCCGCCCCGCCTCCACCGCCACCCTGTTCGACGACCGCCCGCGCAGCGCCGCCGAACACCGCGCGGCCGCCGAGGCACACGCCGCCCAGGGCCACTGGAGCCAAGCCGTCCAGGAACGCATGCGCGGCATCGTCCGCTCGCTGGAGGAACGCGCCCTCCTCGACACCCGCCCGGGCCGCACCGCCGACGAGGCCGCCGCGGAAGCCGGCCGTACCCTGCCCGCCCACTCCGACCGACTGCGCGCCGCCGCCCGCGACTTCGACGACGTGACGTACGGCGGCCGCCAGGCGACCGGGCAGACGTACCAACGCGTCGCCGAACTCGACCGCGACCTGGAGCGCACCAAGCCCCGACTCGCCGCGAGCACCCCGCACAACGCCCGCCAGGGAGCCGCCGGATGACCGCGGAGGCCACGCTTCCCGCCACGTCGACCTCGCCCTCCGCCCGACAGGTGTGGACCCGCACGCGAGGCATCGCTCTCGCCGTCGTCCTGCTCCTCGCCGGGGCCGTCGCGCTCGCCACCCTCCAGTCCGACGCCCGGCGCGGCGCCCTCGACCCCCGCTCCGCCGCCCCGTACGGCAGCCGCGCCCTCGCCGAACTCCTCGCCGACCGAGGCGTGTCCACCCGCGTGGTCACCACACTCACCGACGCCCGCACCGCCACCGGCCCCGACACCACCCTCCTGGTCACCGCCCCCGACCTCCTGACGAAACGCCAGCAGACGCAACTGCACGCGGCGACCGCCGACTCCGGCGGCCGCACCGTCCTCATCGCCCCCGGCAACCGGTCCGTCGGCACCCTCGCCCCCGGCGTCACCGCGGACCCGGCCACCAGCCGCGGCTCCGCCCTCGCCCCCGACTGCGCCCTCCCCGACGCCCGACGCGCCGGCACCGCCGAAACCGGCGGCCTCCGCTACACCACCCGCCACCTCGACACCGACGAGTGCTACCCCAGCAAGCGCCTGGCCACCCTGCTCCGCATCCCGGACACCAGCGAAGGCGGCGACACCGTCGTCCTCGGCGCACCCGACATCCTCTACAACACCCGCCTCGACCAGCAGGGCAACGCCTCGCTCGCCCTCCAACTCCTCGGCTCCCGCCCCCATCTGACCTGGTACCTCCCCTCGCTCTCCGACACCTCCACCACCGACAGCGGCGACGAGAAGACCTTCTTCGACCTGCTGCCCTCCGGCTGGCTCTGGGGCACCCTGCAACTCTTCGTCGCAGCAGCCCTCGCCGCCCTGTGGAGGGCACGCCGACTCGGCCCCCTCGTGCCCGAAAAACTCCCCGTCGCGATCCGCGCCTCCGAAACCACCGAAGGCCGCGCCCGCCTCTACCGCAAGGCGAACGCCCGCGACCGCGCGGCCGCCGCTCTTCGCTCCACCACCCGCACCCGCCTCGCCCCTCTCGTAGGCATCCCCGTCACCCTGGCGCACACGCCCGAAGCACTCGTCCCCGCCCTGTCCGCCCACCTCCACGGCGACGGACAGACCCTGCGCTCCCTCCTCTTCGGCCCGCCGCCCAGCGACGACACAGCCCTCATCGCACTCGCCGACCAACTCGACACCCTCGAAAGAGAGGTACGCCGTCCATGATGGACCCGACCACTGACAACGCCGGGATCACCGGGGACCCGGGCCGCGCCCGCGCCTCCCTGGAAGCCCTGCGCGCCGAGATCTCCAAGGCCGTGGTCGGCCAGGACCCCGCCGTCACCGGCCTCGTCGTCGCCCTCCTCTGCCGCGGACACGTCCTCCTCGAAGGAGTCCCCGGAGTCGCCAAGACCCTCCTCGTCCGCACCCTCGCCGCCGCCCTCGAACTCGACACCAAACGCGTCCAGTTCACCCCCGACCTCATGCCGAGCGACGTCACCGGCTCCCTCGTCTACGACGCCCGCACCGCCGAGTTCTCCTTCCAGCCCGGCCCCGTCTTCACCCACCTCCTCCTCGCCGACGAGATCAACCGCACCCCACCCAAGACCCAGTCCTCCCTCCTCGAAGCCATGGAGGAACGCCAGGTCACCGTCGACGGCACACCCCGCCCCCTCCCCGACCCGTTCCTCGTCGCCGCGACCCAGAACCCCGTCGAGTACGAGGGCACCTACCCCCTCCCCGAAGCCCAACTGGACCGCTTCCTCCTCAAACTGACGATCCCTCTCCCCTCCCGGCAGGAAGAGATCGACGTCCTCACCCGCCACGCCGAAGGCTTCAACCCGCGCGACCTGCACGCCGCCGGCGTACGCCCCGTGGCAGGCCCCACCGACCTCGAAGCCGCCCGCGCCGCCGTCGCCAAGACCACCATCTCCCCCGAGATCACCGCCTACGTCGTCGACATCTGCCGCGCCACCAGGGAATCCCCCTCCCTCACCCTCGGCGCCTCCCCGCGCGGCGCGACCGCCCTCCTCGCCACCTCCCGCGCCTGGGCCTGGCTCACCGGCCGCGACTACGTCATCCCCGACGACGTCAAAGCCCTCGCCCTCCCCACCCTCCGCCACCGCGTACAACTCCGCCCGGAGGCCGAAATGGAAGGCGTGACGGCCGACTCCGTCATCAACGCGATCCTCGCCCACGTCCCCGTCCCCCGCTGATGGCACCCACCGGACGCGCCGCACTCCTCGCGGCCCTCGGCTCCCTCCCCGTCGGTATCTGGGACCCCGGCTGGACGGGCCTCCTCGCCGTCAACGCGCCCCTGGCCCTGGTCTGCGCCTGCGACTACGCCCTGGCGGCCCCCGTACGCCGCCTGCGCCTCACCCGGTCCGGCGACACCACGGCCCGCCTCGGCGAGCCCGCAGACGTCACCCTCACCCTCACCAACCCCTCCAGCCGCCCCCTGCGCGCCCATCTCCGCGACGCCTGGCCCCCCAGCAGCTGGCAGCCCGGCACGGAGACCGACGGTTCCCGCCACCGCCTCACCGTCCCCGCCGGAGAACGCCGCCGCCTCACCACCCGCCTACGCCCCACCCGCCGCGGCGACCGCCAGGCCGACCGCGTCACCATCCGCTCCTACGGCCCTCTCGGCCTCTTCTCCCGCCAAGGCACCCACAGGGTCCCCTGGACGGTCCGTGTCCTGCCCCCTTTCACCAGCCGCAAGCATCTCCCCGCGAAGCTGGCCCGCCTGCGCGAACTCGACGGCCGCACCAGCGTCCTGACCCGCGGCGAAGGCACCGAATTCGACAGCCTGCGTGAATACGTCCCCGGCGACGACACCCGCTCCATCGACTGGCGCGCCACAGCCCGCCACTCCACGGTCGCGGTCCGCACCTGGCGTCCCGAACGCGACCGCCACATCCTCCTCGTCCTCGACACCGGCCGCACCTCCGCGGCCCGCGTAGGCGACATCCCTCGCCTCGACGCCGCCATGGACGCGGCACTCCTCCTGGCTGCCCTCGCCTCCCGTGCCGGTGACCGTGTGGACCTCCTCGCCCACGACCGCCGGGTACGCGCCCTCGTCCAGGGCCGCACAGCCCGCGACGTCCTGCCCTCCCTGGTCAACGCGATGGCCACTGTCGAACCGGAACTCGTCGAAACGGACGCCCGCACCCTCACCGCCACAGCACTCCGTACGGCCCCCCGCCGATCCCTGGTCGTCCTGCTGACGACTCTCGACGCGGCCCCGGTCGAAGAGGGACTCCTCCCCGTCCTCCCTCAACTCACCCAGCGCCACACCGTCCTGGTGGCCTCGGTCGCCGACCCGCACATCAGCCGCATGGCGACCGCCCGGGGCAACACCGAGGCGGTCTACGACGCCGCAGCCGCCGCCCAGGCCCAGAGCGAACGCCATCACACAGCCGAACAGCTCCGCCGGCACGGCGTCACCGTGGTCGACGCACCCCCCGACGAACTCGCCCCCGCACTGGCGGACGCGTACCTGGCATTGAAGGCAGCGGGACGCCTTTGAGAACACACCACACCCGTGAAACGTAAAAAGGGCTCTCGAGTGAGAGCCCATGAAATCCTGCACGGTCACTGAACGCAGAAAACCCCCGGGCCGAAGGGCCCGGGGGTTTTCTGGAATAATTGTTCGGCGGTGTCCTACTCTCCCACAGGGTCCCCCCTGCAGTACCATCGGCGCTGTAAGGCTTAGCTTCCGGGTTCGGAATGTAACCGGGCG